>JALYNB010000314.1 GCA_030773395.1 Actinomycetota bacterium | reverse complement strand
GGGGCCGGCGCCCGTCGGGCCGCGGCCGCAGCGGCTGTCCCCGGAATGTTCGTCGGCCAGCGGTGCTGGGCACGTTCGCGGGCGGTGGGCCCACCCCAGGGCGCCGCGCGAGGGGAGATGCCGGTGTTGAGCGAGCGAGAGATCTCGGCCGCGGTCGGGACGACCGCCTACGGCGCGAACGGCGACAGGATCGGCACGGTCGAGCACTTCTTCGTCGACGACCGGACCGGGGCTCCGACCTGGGTGTCGGTCACCACGGGCCTGTTCGGCACACGTCGCTCCGTGGTCCCGGCGGTCGACGCGACGTTCGACGACGGGTCCCTCCGGCTGCCCGTGACGGCGGAGGCAGTCAAGAGCGCGCCGGATCTCGCGGGAGAGGACCACCTGGACCCGGCCGAGGAGGCCGAGCTGCGGCGCCACTACGGCCTCGAGTCCACCAGCGGAGCGGCGACGAGCGGTCCCGAACCGGGCGGCCTGGAGCCGGGCGGCACCGGTCGCTTCGACGCGGCCGGACCGGACGCCGCGACCCTGGCGGCTCCGACGCAGGAGATGGCCGCCGTTCCGCCCCCGCCTCCCGCCGACGGGGACTCCGGCCGGCGGGCGACCGACGGTGGAATGGTCCGCACCGAGGAGCGGCTGCTGGTCGGTACCGAGCGGATCGCCACGACCCGGGCGCGGCTGGTCAAGTACGTGGTGACCGAGGAGGTACAGATCACCGTGCCGATCCGCCGGGAGGAGATCCGGGTGGAGGAGGTGCCGCTGGACGCCCCAGATCTCGGGCGCGGCGAGTCGCTGCTGGCGGAGCACGAGGACCTCCGCGGAGGAGGACTGCCGGCCGGCGGTCGGGAGGGCGCGGGCGGGCTGCCCGACGAGATCATCCTGCACACCGAGCGCCCGGTGGTCAGCGTGCAGGTCGTGCCCGTCGAGCGGGTCCGGCTGCGCACGGAGGTCGTGCAGGGGCAGGAGACCGTGAGCGGGCAGGTGCAGCGGGAGCAGATCGTGGTGGACGAGAGCTCCTCACCACGCGCCCACCCGCACTGAGCGCGGGCACGGGGGCCTTCCCGGCGGGATCGCGTCGGGTCAGGCGGCCTCGGTCCGCCACGTGAAACCGAAGCTGGCCGACAGCCCCGCCGCGGCAGGGACGTCCTGCACCGCCACCCGGAAGCGGAAGGCGCGGGCCTCCTCGGCAGCGCTCGGCAGCCAGGTCGTCCGGCCGGTGGCGTAACTGGAGTGGGTCTCGGCGAAGTCGGCCAAGGTGCCCTCGAACAGGGTGTCCGACGCCGTGAAGTCGGCGCAGTTCCCGAAGATGCCGTCCTCCGCGCGGCCGATGTCGACCGTGAGGTCGAGGTAAGGGGCGAGCTCACCGCTCGTCGCCGCCGCGTACAGCAGCACCGGGCTCATCTCCTCGCCGTCGCCGGTGTAGGTCGCCTCGATGCACCGGTCCAAGCTCACTCCGGGAGCCAGCGGCGTCCCGCCCGCGAACATGGCGGTGCCCTCGTCGCTGTCCGAGAGTTCGACCTCCTCGACCGGCTCTTCGACCGGCTGGGGGGACGGGGTCTCGGGTGCCGGGGTCTGGGGCGCCGGGGCGGGGGGCGGGGCAGGACGCGCGGCGGGCTTCCGGGCGCCGCCCTGGGCCGGGCCGGCGGCGCCGATCGGCACGTAGTCGGCGAACACCTCGCTCTCCTCGATGAACGCCGCCTGCGAGCCCGAGACGACCAGCAGTGCCACGAGGGTGAACGACAGCGCGAAGGCCGAGAGCTGGATCGCCAGCCCGTTGAGCGAGAACCGGCGTCGGCGATTCGGCCCACCGCGGCGCCGGCGGGTCAGCCTCACGTCAGGACCAGGGTCGGGGTGTAGGTGGTGTGCTGCCGGTCGTAGTAGTGCTGCTGCTGAAACGTCGCCGAGTTGACGGCGCGGTCCCGGAGCACGAAGCCGTTGTTGCCGTTCGTGTACTGGGCGAGGACGTGGCCGGTGACCACCCAGTCCTGCCAGCCCGCGGTGCGAGTCGTCGCGGCGTTGGTCGCCGCGCGGCCGAGCCAGGGCGGCTGGTTGCTCCAGTTGAGGGTGGCCGCCGACCACAGCGGGGCAGCCGGGTCGCCCCGGTAGACGTCGATGTTGCGCCCGGCTCCGGGTCCCTGTTGTAGTAGCGCAGCTTCGCCTCGGTCAGCTGACACCCCGTTGGGACGCCCGGCAGCCGAAACGCCGTCCACACGTGCCGACCGCCTACGGCGCTGGTGCGGACGCGGATCTCCGGATCTCCGGATCGGTGGTTGTCGGTCGAGTTCAACTGCTCGGTCTCGGTTTCGCCCTCGAGTACAGCGTCGTAGGCGTGGCGGTGCAGAAGTTCGCGGCGCTCGACACGCTGTTGCCGGCGTTCCCGCTGGCGGCGGAGAACGCGCCAGACACCGGGACCTGCGTCAGCGCGACGGTCGCCGCGGCCGCCGTTCTGAAGGGGCACAGCCGGAGGATCCGACCACCGGCACGACGTCCCGGCGTCACGAGGGGGCCCCCGCCGGCGCGCTCTCCCCGCGGGATCCTCGGTCGCCCTTCCGGCTCCGCTTCACCTCGTACATGAGGGAGTCGGCCTGGTTGAGCAGTCCGTCGAGGTCGCGTTCGCCGGGCGCGGCGTGCGCTGCACCGATGCTCACACCGATGCGGGCCATGCCCGCCTCGAGCACGAAGGGCCGCCCCAGGTCGACCTCGATCCGCCGGCCGAGGCCCGCCAGGTCCTCGTCGGAGGCGCCGGGGACGACGACGACGAACTCGTCGCCACCCATGCGGCCGAGCACGCTGTCCTCGCGCATGCTCTCCTCCAGGCGGCGCGCCACCTTCTCCAGCAGCTCGTCGCCGGCCGCGTGGCCCAAGGTGTCGTTGACGCCCTTGAATCCGTCGAGGTCGCAGAACAGCACGCCGAGGTGCCCGGGCAGCTGCTCGGCACGAAGGACCAGACCGCGCCGGTTCAGCAGACCGGTCAGCTGGTCCCGGGTGGCCTGCTGCTGGTAGGTCTGCTTCAGCGTCTCGAGCTGCTTGACCAGCGCCGCGTTCGCCAGACCGACCCGCGCCTGGGCAACGAGCAGGTCGAGGGCCTCCACGCGGCGGGCCACCTCGTCGGCGGCACCGGTGACGCGCGCGGTTAAGAGGTAGGAGTCCCCGCTCGGCAGCGGCAGCTCCCGGCTCAGCACCAGCGACTGCTCGCCGCCCTCGACCGTCACGTCCCCGGTGGCGGAGTCAGCCGCTCCACCCCCGGAGTCCGCGCCGTCGACCGGATCGGCCGCGAGGAGCACGCCGGCCTCGACCGACACCTCGGTGGCACCGAGCTGCTCGGCGCCGCTGACCAGCTGGGTGAGGACCGCCTCGACGTCCAGCGGGAAGATCTCCGCGGTGATCGCGGACAGGTCGCCGAGCAGCCGGGCGCGGTCGTCGGCCGCCTCCCGGGCGGTCACGAGCCGGCCGACCTGGGCCACCAGGTGCTCGGCCAGCATGGACACGGGGATCGTGGCCAGGAGCAGGGTCGGCATGGCGACGACGAGGATGCCGAGCGCGCCCTCGCCGACGGTCTGCGGGAAGACGACGACGTAGGCACCCAGGGCCACCGAGCAGACCGTCCAGAGGATTGCCAGCCCGCTCAGGCCGAACCAGAGCGCCGCCTCCAGGAGCGGCAGCATGAGCAGCACGAGGGCGAAGGAGCGGGGGGGCAGACCGGCCAGCGCGAGGACGCCGAGGACGACGACCGCGTCCACGGCCGTCGTCAGCAGGGCCAGCGCGGACCGGCGTCCGGAGCCGGCCCGGTCGGCCCGCCCGGAGAGCACCGCGACGGACAGCAGGACCACCGCGGCGGCTCCGGCCAGCGCCAGCGTGACCTCGTGGTTCAGGCCCCCGGCGGCAGACGGCCGGTAGCCGGCGGCGCCGACGAGGATCAGGACGACGGCGACGAAGCGGATCTGCCGGAAGGCCCGTTCCGCCACGGACCGTCCGCCGGAGCGGCGCGCGCCGGTGCCGGTCGAACGATCGCTCGTCGTGGAGCCGCGCTGGATCACGAGAGCCCCTCGAGCAACTGGATGGTCCGGAGCTGGGCAGCAGCGCTCTGCGCCGCGAGGCGGCTGTGCACCAGGCCGTGCAGCTTCTCCGGAAGGAGCCTCAGATTGTCGGCGGCGCGCCGGTCGTTCCGGTTCCCGCCCATCCGGCCCAGCAGCACCTCGGCCGGGTTCACCCGCGTCCCCGAGGCCCACGGGTCGAACGCGGGATCGAAGGCACGCGGGGAGAGCCGCAGCGCGACGAGCAGACCGATCCCCGTCGCCACGACGGCCGCGGTCCTGCCTTCGTGCAGCCACAGCGAGGGACGACCGACCCAGGGCACGGCGAGGACGGCGGACCCCTGGATGTCCTCGACGTGGACGAAGGCGCTGTCCGGGCTTGCGTTGGCGTCACCGCCGGTCCGAAAGGTGCCGTCGGGCAGCTGCTCCAGGATCCGGTGCAGCACGCGTCCGGTCTCCGGCCGGTCGTAGAGCACCACGGTGTTGGGGACCAGTTCCTCGGGGGCGACCGGCCGGACCATGACGACGTCGCCCGGGGCGACCAGCGGTTGCATGGAGCCGGACGTCACCAGCGTGGGCGACCAGCCGAGGAAGGCCCAGGGCAGCGCGATCCACAGGGAGAGGCTGCCGGCCATCGAGATGATCAGCATGCAGACGGTGCCGGCCCCGTAGAGGACGGTGCGCTGCCAGGTGCGGGCCGAGGCTGCGGTGGGCGAGGTGGCCCTGGCCGTCGCCGCCGTACCGGGCGAGGCCGCGCGGCTGCTCAGCTCGTGCGTGTTTCCCACGAGAATCCGAAGGTCGAGGTGAGCCCCTCGGCGGAGGGGTTGTCCTGCACCGAGACGGTGAACCTGAAGGTCTTGGTCTGCCCCGTGCCGGTGGGGTCCCAGGTGGTGGACCTGCCGTTCGCGTAGTCGGGGTGAGCGGCGGCGAAGCCGGCGAGCGTGCCCGTGTAGACGTTCGTCGACCCGCCGACCGCGCCGAAGTTCGTGCAGCTGCCGAAGGCGTCGGCCGTGTCGTCGCCGACGTCGACGGTGAGGTCGAGGTACGTCCCCAGCGTGCCGGTGGGCGCGGCAGTCGCGTAGATCTTCACCAGCAGCGGGTCGACGTTCCCCGTGTAGGTGACGTCGATGCACTTCTCGACGCTCGTGCCGGGCATGAGGCCCGTGCTGTTGAACATGGCGCCGTTGGAATCGTTGTCGCCGAGGTCGATGGCGGCTGCGGTCACCGTGTTGGTGGTGTTGTCGTTCTGGGCGACGAAGGCCGCCTGCGAGGAGGTGACCACCAGGAGCGCGACCAGGATGAAGGAGAGAGCGAACGCGGACATCTGGATCGCCAGGCCGTTCGGGGAGCGGCCGCGCGGGCGGATGGAGGCCGCCTCGGATCGCGGAAGGCTTGTGCTCATGCCTCCCTATCGGGCGGCCGGCGCGCTGACTTGAGCGGCTACAGCCAACTCTCTTGAACGGGTTGACTCAGGCGCGGCGGTCGGCGAGGAAGCGCAGCCGGTCGCGGGTCGCGCTCACCTCCGTCGCGTCGACGTCGGCCAGCACGATGGTCTGGACGCCGGCGGCCGTGGCCAGCAGTTCGCCCATCGGGCTGACGATCCGGCTGTCGCCGCTGTGCTCGAGGCCGTCCCCTGCGGTGCCCACGCGGTTGCAGCCGACCACGTAGGCCTGGTTCTCGATCGCTCGCGCCGCCAGCAGCGTCTGCCAGTGCTGCCGGCGGGGTGCCGGCCAGTTCGCCGGCACCAGGTAGACGTCGGTGCCCGGGGCCGCCCGCCAGAAGACGTCGGCGAAACGCAGGTCGTAGCAGATGAAGAGGGTGATCCGAAGCCCGCCGATCTCCACGGTGACCGGATCCTTCCCGGCACGGAACCGCTCCCGCTCGCCACCGTGGGTGAAGGGGTTGATCTTCCGGTAGCGGTGCGTCGTGCCGTCGGGGCCGGCCAGCACGAAGCTGTTGTAGGGCAGTTCGCCATCGTCGGCGATCTCCGGGCAGCTGCCGCCCACCCAGACGCCGTGCTCCGCGGCCTGGGCGGTCAGGAACCCGGCCGACGGCCCGTCCTCCGGCTCGCCGATCCCCGGCGTCATGGAGAACCCGGTGGAGAAGGTCTCGCTGAGCAGGACCAGCTCCGCACCGGCGCCCACCGCGCGGCGCACCTGCGGGGCCAGCCGCTCGAAGTTGGCCTCCCGGTCCTCCCACACGATGTCGTGCTGGACCGCCGCGATCCTCATGCCTGCTCCCCTGGTTCCAGCGTGCGGAGCCTCCGCACGGCCTCGGCGAGGACGTCATCCCTCTTGCAGAACGCGAACCGCACGAGGTGCCGGCCCAGGTGTGCGTGCCCGGCGCTGTAGAACACACCGCTGGGGACGGCCACCACGCCGGCGCGCTCGGGCAGCGACCGGCAGAAGGACAGGCCGTCCCCGTCGGACTGCACGCCGCGGACGTCGACGGTGGCGAAGTAGGTCGCCTCCGGCGCGAGAACCGGCAACCCGCCCTCCCGCAAGCCCTGGACCAGCACGTCGCGCCGGTACTCCAGGTCCCGGGCGGCCCCGCTGAAGTACGCGTCCGGTAGCCGCAGCCCAGCAGCGACGGCGGGCTGGAACGGCCCCCCGTTGACGTAGGTCAGGAACTGCTTGGCGGTCCGGACGGCGGACACCAGCGGCGAAGGTCCGTAGATCCAGCCGATCTTCCAGCCCGTGACGTTGAAGGTCTTGCCCGCGCTGCTCACCACCAGCGTGCGCTCCCGCATGCCCGGCAACGACGCGATCGAGCTGTGCCGCGTTCCCGAGAAGACCAGGTGCTCGTAGACCTCGTCGGTGAGCACCAGCAGGTCGTGCTCGACGGCATGTCCGGCGAGGACGGTGAGCTCGTCGGGGGTGAACACCTTGCCGGTGGGGTTGTGCGGCGTGTTCACCAGCAACAGCCTGGTGCGCGGGGTGATCGCCTCCCGCAGCTCCTCGGAGTCGAAGGCCCACGGGCCGGCCCCGTCGTCCGGCGGACGGAGCGGCACCGGCCGGGCCACGCCACCGGCCATCGCGATGCCCGCGGCGTAGCAGTCGTACATCGGCTCGAAGAGCACCACTTCGTCCCCGGGGTCCAGCAGCGCCAGCAGGGCTCCGGACAACGCCTCGGTGGCGCCGGCGGTCACCAGCACCTCGTCCGCCGGGTCGTACACCGCGCCGCGGAAGCGCTCGACGTGCTCGGCGATCGCCTCGCGCAGTTCGGGGATGCCGGGTCCCGGGGGGTACTGGTCGGCGGCCGTGCCGATGGCGGCCCGCGCGACGTCGAGGACCTCGGCGGGGCCTGGGTAGTCGGGGAACCCCTGCCCCAGGTTTACCGCTCCGGTGGCGACCGCCAGTGCACTCATCTCGGCGAAGACGGTCGTCCCGAAGCCCTGGAGCCGGGCGGAGAGATAGGGAGCCCTCATTCCCGGACGGCCCTCACGCGGCCGACCCGTCGGCGTCCACCAGCCGGAAGCGGACGCTGCGACCGGCGACGTCGGCCTCCTCCAACCGGACCTGCACCCGGGTACCGGGCCGGAGTCCGTACCCGGTGCAGCGTCCGCGGACGGCATGACCGTCGAGCACGACGGTGCCCTTCCTCGGCCCAGGACCGTCCTCGGCGTCCAGCACCACGGCGGAGAAGGTCTGACCCTCCCGGCCGCGCAGGGCCCAGGCCTCGGTGGCATCCAGGACGGCGCGCTCGACCTCACGGGTCCGCCGGTCGGACGCCGCCATCAGCGCGGGCAGCTCCGGCAGCGCCGCCCGCAGCTCGGGCGCCGGGTCCGTGCCGGCGGCGAGAGCCAGGCACACCTCCGTGCCGAAGCGGTCGACCAGCCGGCGCAGCGGGGCGGTGACGTGCGCGTAGGGAGCGCCGACCCCGCCGTGGCCGGGCTGCTCCGGGGCCCTTCCGTCGAAGGGGGTGTAGGCCGCCCCGCGCAGCAGGACCCCTGCCTCGTCGAGGAATGCCGCGGCGCCGGGGTCGCCCGGGTCCAGACCCGCGAGGACCGCGCCGGGGGAGGTGCCCTCCGGCCAGGCCACGCCGAGCGCGGGGGCGAGCAGGCGCAGCCGCTCGACGTCCTCCGGTTTCGGGGGCGGAAGCGTCCGCAGGACGCCGACGCCGCCCTCGAGCATGAGCTGCGCCGCGCAACGCCCGGTGAGCAGGGAGACCTGGGCGTTCCACCCCTCGACCGGCAGGTCGCCGCGGAGGGCCACGGCCCAGCCGCCGTCGGCCGTGGCCCGCACCTCCTGCTCGGGGGTGCCCAGGTCGATGGCACCGCGGTCAGCGGCGCCTTCCTGGAGCAGGGTGCCGATCCGGTGCAGCAGTGCCAGTGGCTCCGGCAGCACTCCGGCGTCGGCCCAGGCCTGCGCCGCGGGATAGTCCAGCTGCGCCCGGCTGCGGACGCGGGCCCGGTGCACCCTTACCTCGACGGGCTCGCCGTCGGCGTCGAGGTCGAGGGTCCATACAGCGGCCGGCCCGACCTGGTCGGGAAGCAGGCTGGCGGCTCCTTCGCTGAGCTCCGGCGGGTGCAGCGGGATGCGCCGGTCGGGGCCGTAGAGCGTCTGCCCCCGGCGCCGGGCCTCCCGGTCGAGGGCGCTGCCGAGCAGGACGAAGGCGCCGACGTCGGCGATCGCGTAGGTGACCCGGTAGCCGGTCCCCAGGGCCGCCAGGTGGACGGCCTGGTCGAGGTCGCGGCTGCCCACCGGGTCAAGGGTGACGAGGGGGACGTCGGTGGCGTCGAGCTCCGGCAACGGCAGCTGGGCCACCAGCCCGGCCGCCTCGGCCAGCACGTCCGGAGGGAAGACCTCCGGCACCTCGAACTCCGCGCGGATCGCGGCGAAGTCGGGAGAGCCCGTGGAGCGCTCGAGCGGGGCGTGCCCGGGTTCGACCACGACCGCCCCTTCCTCCTCCGTGCACCGATCCGCGCGTTCTCCGTGGAACGCGGTCCTCCCGGTCTAGCCGATCCGGATGTCCTCCGTGCCCTCGACGGCGACGACGTCGCCGCGGTAAAGCTGCCGTCCCCGCCGTTCCTCGGGCTCGCCGTTCACCCGCACCACGCCCGAGAGCAGCACGTCCTTCACCTGCGCCCCGGTCGGGACGGCGTCCACGAGCTTGAGCAGCTGGCCGAGGCGGATGG
>JALYNB010000313.1 GCA_030773395.1 Actinomycetota bacterium | reverse complement strand
GCCCGGCACCGAAGAGGTGCCGGGCCGTCCGGGGCTGCTCAGAGGCTCTTGACGATCTCCGCCATGAGCCGCGCGGTCTCGGTCGGCGTCTTGCCGACCTTCACGCCGGCGGCCTCGAGGGCCTCCTTCTTCGCCTGCGCCGTGCCCGCGGACCCGCTGATGATCGCTCCCGCGTGGCCCATCGTCTTGCCCTCGGGGGCGGTGAAGCCCGCGACGTACCCGACGACCGGCTTGGAGATCCGCTCCGCGATGTGGGCCGCAGCCCGCTCCTCGGCGTCGCCGCCGATCTCCCCGATCATGACGATCGCCTTCGTCTCGGGGTCGGCCTCGAAGGCGTCGAGACAGTCGATGTGCGTCGTACCGATCACCGGGTCACCGCCGATGCCGACGCAGGTGGAGAAGCCGACGTCGCGCAGTTCGTACATCATCTGGTAGGTCAGCGTGCCGCTCTTGCTGACCAGGCCGATCGGGCCCGCCTTCGTGATGTCCGCGGGGATGATCCCCGCGTTGGACTTCCCCGGGCTGATGAGGCCGGGGCAGTTCGGGCCCACGAGGCGGGTGGTGCCCTTCGACTGGGAGTAGGCGAAGAACCGCGTCGAGTCCTGCACCGGGACGCCCTCGGTGATGACGACGCAGAGCGGGATCTCGGCGTCGACGGCTTCGATCACGGCGTCCGCGGTGAACGCGGGCGGGACGAACACCACCGAGACGTTCGCGGCGGCCTCCTTCATCCCCTCGGCGACCGAGGCGAAGACGGGGATGCCGTCGACGTCAGACCCGGCCTTGCGCGGGTTGACGCCGGCGACGACCTGGGCCCCGGAGGCCACCATGCGCCGCGTGTGCTTGGTGCCCTCGCCCCCGGTGATCCCCTGGACCAGGATCCTGCTGTTCTCGTCGAGGAAGATCGCCATCGGTCATGCCCCCTGGCGTGTTGTCTGGCCAGCGGCTCCGCCGCTGGACGCGAGCTCGGCGGCGCGCCGCGCGGCGCCGTCCATGGTGTCGACGGACTGCACAGCCGGATGGTTCGCCTCCGCGAGGATGCGCCGGCCCTCCTCGACGTTGTTGCCGTCCAGGCGCACGACGATCGGCTTCGTCGCGTCATCCCCCAGGATGCCGAGGGCCTGGACGATGCCGTTCGCCACGGCGTCGCACTGGGTGATGCCGCCGAAGATGTTGACGAACACGCTCTTGACGCCCGGGTCGCCGAGGATGATCGAGAGGCCGTCCGCCATGACCTGCGCGGAGGCGCCACCGCCGATGTCGAGGAAGTTGGCAGGCTTCTGGCCGCCGAACTCCTCCCCGGCGTACGCGACGACGTCGAGCGTGCTCATGACCAGCCCGGCGCCGTTGCCGATGATGCCGACGGAGCCGTCGAGCTTGACGTAGTTCAGGCCCTTCTCCTTCGCCGCCTGCTCCAGCGGGTCCGTCGCCGACGTGTCGACGAACCGCTCGAAGTCGGTGTGGCGGTAGAGCGCGTTCTCGTCCAGCGTGACCTTGCCGTCGAGCGCGACGACCCGGCCGTCGCCCGTGAGGATCAGCGGGTTGACCTCGACGAGCGTCGCGTCGGCCTTCGCGAACGCGGTCCAGAGCTTCGCGAGGAGGTCCGCGGCGCCGTCCAGGGCTCGCTCGGGCAGCTTGGCGGCGGTCGCGATCTCGCGGGCCCGGGCGACGTCGATGCCCCTCAGCGGGTCGACGGGGATGCGGGCCAGCGCCTCGGGCCGCTCGGCCGCGGTCACCTCGATCTCGACGCCACCCTCGACGCTCGCCATCGACAGGTAGGAGCGGTTCGCCCGGTCGAGGAGGAAGGAGACGTAGTACTCCTCCGCGATGTCGCTGGCCTCCTCGATGAGCACCTTGTGGACCGTGTGGCCCTTGATGTCCATCCCGAGGATCGCCTCGGCCTTGGCCCGGGCGTCCGCCGCGTCGTCGGCGACCTTCACGCCGCCGGCCTTGCCCCGGCCGCCGGTCTTCACCTGGGCCTTGACGACGACCCGCCCGCCGAGCTCCCGGGCGATCACCTCGGCCTCGTCGGGGGTGGTGGCGACCCTGCCGGTGGGCACCGGCACGCCGTAGGAGGCGAAGAGTTCCTTCGCCTGGTGCTCGAACAGGTCCACGCGGTCCGTCCTCCCTGGAGGCCGCGGCGTCCGCGGCCAGCCGGGCTGGTCTGGGGGTCGGTCCCGGAGCGTAGTGCCGTCGTCAGGCGGGGGGTGAGCAGCCCGTCAGGCGGGGGCACCGCTCCGCTCGGCTCAGCGGCCGCCGGCGTCCGCCACGGGGCGGGCGTCGCGGTCCAGGTCGCGGTCACCCACGTGCTCCCGCACCCAGTCGACGATCTCGCCGGTGGTGGCCCCGGGCGTGAAGACCTCCGCGACACCCAGGGACTTCAGCTCCGCGATGTCGTCGGCCGGGATGATCCCTCCGCCGAAGACGACCACGTCGGAGGCGTCGGCGTCGCGGAGCAGCTGCACCACGCGAGCGAAGAGCGTGAGGTGGGCCCCGGAGAGCACCGACAGCCCGACGCAGTCGGCGTCCTCCTGGATGACGGTGGAGACGATCTGCTCGGGCGTCTGGTGCAGCCCGGTGTAGACGACCTCGAGACCCGCGTCGCGCAGCGCCCTGGCCACCACCTTCGCCCCCCGGTCGTGGCCGTCCAGGCCCGGCTTGGCGATCACCACGCGGATACGACTCTCGGACGTCACGCTCGGCCTCCCTGCGCCGGTCGGGCAGCCCCGGCACGAACGGCAGCGCCGCTCGCGCCCGCCCCGTCCGCGGCGGCGCCGGGGCGCGGGCGACTGCGTGCGGGGACAGTACCGGGGGAGGGCCTCCGTCGTGCCACCGGTCGGTCTGCCCCAGGGCGTCCCCTTCGGCCGGATTCGGGGGTCACGGTGTCGACACGATGCGCGTACAAGCACCTTCGACGGGTAGCAGCGCGACACCCTCACGTATGGAGGTCACGGTGTCCGACGTCCTGGCCCGCGCGGGCCGCACGACGGCCAGCGTCGTGCGCGCCTTCTGCTCGCCCGGCGGGCTGTGCGGTGCCGGGATCGAGCTCGCGTGGAGCGCGACGCACCTCGCGCTCTACCCGCTGGGATTCTCCGAGGAGCGCCCCGGCAGCTGCCGTGACGTCAACAGCCTGCAGGGGCTGCCCCCGCTGCAGCGCGGGCTCCTGTTCGAGGACGTCGAGGCGGCGGGCACACCGATCCTGCTGGTCCACGGCCTGATCGACAACCGCAGCATCTTCACGGTGCTGCGCCGCGGCCTCCGGCGCCGGGGTTTCGGCCGCGTGCTGACGCTGAACTACAGCGTCTTCACCCACGACATCCCGCAGGCGGCGGAGCGGCTCGGCGAGCGCGTCGAGGAGCTGTGCGCCGAGACGGGCTACGAGCGCATCCACCTGGTCGGTCACAGCCTCGGCGGGGTCATCGCCCGCTACTACGTCCAGCGCCTCGGCGGCCACGAGCGGGTCCACACGCTGGCGACCCTCGGCAGCCCCCACGCCGGCACGCATGCCGCGTGGCTCCTCCCCCGGCGGATCGTGCGACAGCTGCGCCCCGGCTCGGCCGTCATGCAGGAGCTCGCCGCCCCCGCGGCCGGGTGCAGGACGCGGTTCCTCGCGGTCTACAGCGACATCGACCACCTGATGCTGCCGACCCGCGTCGCCCGCATCGACCACCCCGACCTGCGCGCGCGCAACGTCCTCCTGCACGGCGTCGGTCACATGTCGCTGCCCTGCGACCCCCGCGTCGTGCGCGAGATCGTGAACGTCATGGCGCACCTGGACGAGGACGGGTCCACCGTGGTGCGCGGGGTGACGTCCATCGACTCGGACCCCGCGACCGGCGCGCACGAGGAGACGGAACTGGCGCCGGTCGGCGCGGAGGTGGCGCCAGCCGGCTGAAGCCGGGCGCAGGTCGGCCACGAGGGCCGGTCGACGGGTCCCCACCTGCACTTCGAGGTGCGGACACCGGACGGCCCGCTCGACCCCCGGCCGTGGCTGGCGGAGCGCGGCGGGCACGTCTGAGGACGCCCGACGGGCCGGGCTGGCTCGGGCTGGGCCTGGCTCGGTTGGAGCGCCCGCCTCACCCGACCCGCAGCAGCGCGCGGGTCACCGCGTCGGCACCCCGCAGGCCGAGCAGGAGCGCCCAGTGGGACGCACCCACGACCCGCACCGTGGCCTCCTCGGCCGCGACCGCGCTCCCCTCGTCCGGGACGACCCGCACCGCGGGCACGGCACCGGCGCCCAGGCCCGTCGGCTCCCCGGCCCGCACGTCGCGGAGGTCGGCGCCGACCGCCTGCCAGTCGAGCCCGCTCCTGACCTCGGGCTCGTCCCCGACCGCGTCGTGGGCGACCATGCCCCCCACCAGGCGATTCCACGACCCGTCGAGTCCCGCGTGCCCTCGCCAGGCCTGCTGGTGCTCCTCCCGGGACCGGAACACCCGCCCCAGATCGCGCTCCGGGTCGGCGGGTGGGGCCGTGACCGGCCCGACGAGCACGAGCCCTGACACGCGGTCGGCGTGGCGCTCGGCGACCAGGGCGGCGACGAGCGCGCCCACGCCGTGCCCCGCGAGGCGGACCCGCTCCAGGCCGAGCACGTCAAGCACCCGCCGCAGGTCGTCGATGTGCGCCGCGAGCCCCCGAGGGCCGCCGAGCCCCCGGCTGCGGCCGCGCCCGCGCAGGTCGGGGGCCACCAGGGC
>JALYNB010000312.1 GCA_030773395.1 Actinomycetota bacterium | reverse complement strand
GGGTATGGCGACGTCCGGCGCGAGCGCGGCGAGCCAGCGCTCGCCGTCGCGCAGGGGGCGGGCCGCCCCGCTTCCGGGGTCGCCGGCTGTCTTCCCGTCGGTGAGGGGGGCGAGCAGCCGCTCGTTGAGGGCGTTGACCGTCCGCGACTCGAAGAAGCCCTTGGGGTTCGACGGGTCGGGGGGCAGGAGCCGGGGGCCGAGGTCGTAGCCGGCCTCGGCGAGCAGGCCGGCCGCGAGACTGGTCCCGCTGCGGCCGCAGCCGAGGACGACGCAGGGGCGGGGCTGGGGCACCGCGTCGCCGTTCCCGCCGAGGCGGGCGGGCACGCGCCGTACCACCCGGGGGGCGGCTCGGGGAGGCGGCGACTGCGACACTCCCGCCACGCGTGAGTAGCGCGACCACGGCGAGGAGGGCAGCGGCCAGATGAAGGCGTGGCAGGTGCAGGAGCTGGGCGAGCCGGAGGACGTGCTGCGCCTCGTCGACGTGGACGAGCCGTCGCCGGGGCCCGAGCAGGTGCGCGTGGCGGTCGAGGCCGTCGCGCTGAACTTCCCCGACGTGCTGCTCTGCCGGGGTCAGTACCAGGAGCGGCCGCCACTGCCGTTCACGCCCGGTCTCGAGGTGGCCGGGACGGTGGTGGAGGCCGGCGCCTCCAGCGGCCTGGTGCCGGGGCAGCGGGTGCTCGGCGGGCCCGCGCTGCCCGGCGGGGGGCTCGCGGAGCAGGTGCTGCTGCACCGGTCCTCCGCCTTTGCGATCCCCGACGACATGCCGTCGGCGGACGCCGCCGCGATGCTGATCACCTACCAGACCGGGTACGTCGGCCTGCACCGGCGGGCCCGGCTCGCCCCCGGGGAGACCCTGCTGGTGCACGCCGGCGCCGGGGGGGTCGGGAGCGCGGCTATCCAGCTGGGCCGCGCCGCGGGCGCCCGGGTCATCGCCACGGCCGGCGGGCCCGACAAGGTCGAGATCTGCCGCCGGCTCGGAGCGGACCTCGCGGTCGACTACCTCACCGAGGACTTCGTGACCGCGGTCAAGGAGGCGACCGACGGCCGGGGGGCCGACGTCGTCTACGACTCGGTCGGGGGTGACGTGTTCGACCGGTCGACGAAGTGCGTCGCCTTCGAGGGGCGCCTGCTCGTGGTCGGCTTCGCAGGCGGGCGGATCGCGGAGGCCCGCACCAACCACCTGCTCGTGAAGAACTACAGCGTCGTCGGGCTGCACTGGGGGCTCTACCGCACCATGGAGCCGTCGCTGGTCGAGGAGACGCACGACGCGCTGGTGACCCTCTACGCCCGTGGCGCGGTGAAGCCGCTGCTGTCCGCGGAACTGCCGCTGGCCGAGGCGCCTGCGGCGCTCGCGCGGCTGTCGTCGCGGGGGACGGTCGGGAAGGTCGTGCTCCGTCCGTAAACCCGGGCGCGCGCGGGAGGGCGCCGCCCTCCGGGAGGAGGACGGCGCCCGTGGCGTGAGGGCGGAGCTCAGCTGACGACGGACGCTTTCTTCGTCGCGCTGTCGACCGCGATCGTGCCGTTCTGGAACTGCACACGCGCGCCGCCCTGCTCCACGGCGACGGGCAGGCCGAGCTCGCCGTCCGCGCCGCCGGCGGCGCGGTAGGCCTTCAGCACCTCACCGGTCACGGCGGTGGTGCGGCGGGTGGCCGCCTCGAAGTAGAGCTCACCGCGGGCGAACTCTTGCCGCACGCCGCCGCCGACCCGCAACTCCTCCGTGAGGGGGATGCCCAGGGCGCCGTTCGCGCCGCCGAGGGTGTCGTAGGCCTTGCGGATGTCGCCGAGCACGACCTTGGCGCCCGTCGATCCCGTCCAGACGATCTTGCCGCCCTGGAAGTTGCTCACGCGGGACCCGTCCGGGCCCGGGCGCTCGTCGGAGAGCGGGAACCCGAGGACGCCCTGCTCCCAGCGCAGCGCGCCGTACCGCTTGTGAATCTGACCCTGGACGGACTTCGCGCCGGTCGGGCCGGAGAAGAGAATCTGCCCGTTGACGTAGTTGCGGACGGAGCCGCCGCGCACGGAGAACTCGGGTCCGGTGGGCGCGCCGAGGCCGGCCCGGATGTGGGCGTTGACGTTGTAGTGCGCGTCGATCAGCGACGGCGGGGCCGTCGGCTGCGCCGACAGCGGCGTGCGCCCGACGGTGTAGTTCTGGCTGAAGATCCGGGAGTGCTTCACAACGTCCCCGGTGCGGGGGGAGTGCCAGATCATGTCGTTGCCGGCGTAGATGCCCACGTGGTAGACGCGGCCGCTGCCGTCGTGCGTGAAGATCAGGTCGCCGGGGCGCTTCTGGTCCTTGGGCACCTGCGGCAGCGCGGCGCGCTGGGCGTTCGACGTGCGGGGCAGCGTGATGCCGACCTGGCGGAAGACGTAGCCGGTGTAGCCGGAGCAGTCGAAGTTCGCGGGGCCGGTGGCTCCCCAGCGGTAGGGCTTGCCGCGGTGCTTGGCGGCCTCGGCGAGCACGTCGCCGGCGGTGGCGGCCGAGGCCTCCCGCCGGTCGAGCGCGACCACCGCGGGGGTGGCGAGCCCGAGGGCCAGGACGAGGACGAGCAGCGCGCGCAGGGCGCGCGGGAGTACGAGCGGACGCTCCGCAGGCATGGCGAGTTCCCCTTCCCACACGCCTGCGGAGTGAGCTGTCGGGTTCGGGCGGTGGAAGGCTGCCCGGCCGTGCGCACACGGCTTCACCCCGAGGTCTCGGCCGCGATGGCCGGGACCGTGGAGACCTGGGTCCCCCGCTCCTGCCCTGAGTGGTTCTGGATCGAAGGATGGGGGTACAGCGACGACCAGGGCAGGACTCGGCGTCGTCGTCGCGGTACCGGTTGCTCCAGCAAGCGCCGGTGCGGTGGCCGAACGTACAGCACCCGAGACCTCCGTCGCGACACCCCTTCGAGACGGTGGCGTGACACGGCCGTGACAGATCCCACGGCGTGGCCCTGCGTGGCCGGCTCCTCGCGCAGCGGTGCTGCCTGGTGACGGTCGACGTGGAGGCCCTCGTCGCGCTCTGCGCCTTCGCCTTCCTGGCCGGCGGCATCGACGCCGTCGTCGGCGGAGGCGGCCTCGTCCAGCTGCCCGCCCTGTTCGTGCTGCTCCCCGAGGCGCGCGCCGTCGCCCTGCTCGGCACCAACAAGCTCTCCTCCATCGCCGGTACGGCGACCGCCGCGGTGACGTACAGCCGCCTCGCCGCCGTGGACTGGCGCACCGCGCTGCCCGCCGCCGCGGCGGCCTTCGTCCTGTCGGCGCTCGGCGCCCGGACGGCGGACGCCGTCGACGAGCAGGCGCTGCGCGTGCTGGTGCTCGTGCTCTCGGTCGCGGTGGCGGTCCACACGCTGACCACCCGGCGGCTGGGCGAGGCGGAGCGACTGCGCTTCCGCCGCCGGGGGCACGTCGCGGTCGCGGTGGTCGTCGGCGGCCTGCTCGGCTTCTACGACGGGATCTTCGGGCCGGGGACCGGCAGCTTCCTCGTGTTCGCCCTGGTCGGCCTGCTGGGCCTCGACTTCCTGCACGCCTCGGCGACGGCCAAGGTCGTCAACACGGCCACCAACGCGGCGGCGCTCGTCTACTTCGGGCTGACCGGCTCGGTGCTGTGGGCCTACGGGCTGCCGATGGCGGCCGCGAACGTCGCGGGGTCCGTGCTGGGGGCCCGTCTTGCGGTGCGGCACGGGAACCGCTTCGTGCGGGTGGCCTTCCTCGTCGTGCTCACGGGCCTGATCGGGCGGCTGGCCCACGACCTGCTCCTGGCCCGGTGAGCAGCGGCGACCGGCCGGCGCGCGGGACCGGCCTGTCGCCGTACGGTCGGACACGACGGTTGCGCCGGCCGCACCTTCCGGTGATGCTCAGCCCGCGCGTGACCCCGACCACACGCCCGGTTCGCGTCGGTCGCCTCGCCCCGTCACGAGGTTCCACCCCGGTCACCCCCGACCACCTGCCCGAGAGGACACGCCGTGAGGGCCGCGCTGCTGCACGACTACAACACCGACTTCGTGATGGGCGAGGTGCCCGACCCGACGATCGACGGCCCGCTCGACGTCATCGTGCGCATCGGTGCGGCCGGGCTCTGCCGCACCGACATCCACATCCAGCAGGGCTGGTTCGCCGAGGCGCACCGCGGCGCGGGGCTCGCACTGCCCTACGCCCCGGGGCACGAGAACGCCGGCTGGGTCGAGGAGGTGGGCAGCGCCGTCACGAACGTCGCCCCCGGCGACGCGGTGATCCTGCACCCGCTGCAGACCTGCGGGCTGTGCCGCGCCTGCCGCGCGGGGCAGGACATGCACTGCGAGAACGGCGTCTTCAACGGCCTGGTCGCGCAGGGCGGTTTCGCGCAGTACATGAAGACGAACGCGCGCTGCACCATCAAGCTCGCGTCCCACCTGCAGCCGGCCGACGTGGCCGCGCTCGCCGACGCCGGGCTCACGGCGTACCACGCGGTCAAGAAGTCGCTCCCACTGCTCTATCCGGGCACGAAGGCCCTCGTGATCGGCGCGGGCGGGCTGGGTCACATCGGCATCCAGTGCCTGCTCGCGATGTCCCCCGCGGAGATCATCGTCCTCGACCCCAACGAGGGGGCGCTCAGGCTGGCGAAGGAGCTGGGGGCTCACCACGCGGTCCAGACGAAGCGGGACGGCTCCCACCTGCAGGAGGTGCGCGACCTCACCGACGGCAAGGGTGCCGAGATCGTCATCGACTTCGTCGGGGAGAAGGGGGCGCCCGCCGACGGCATCGCCCTGCTTCGCCCCGCCGGCTCGTACTTCGTCATCGGCTACGGCGAGGACATCCAGGTGCCCACCCAGCGGATCATCCTCGAGGAGATCAACTTCATCGGGAACCTCGTCGGCACCTACAACGACCTCGCGGAGCTCATGATCCTCACCGCGCAGGGCAAGGTCTCGCTGCACACGCAGACCTACGACCTCGCCGACGTCAACCAGGCCATCGCCGACCTCGAGAACGGCAAGCTCGTCGGCCGGGGGATCCTCGTCCCCTGACCCGTCCGGTGTCCCCGCGCCGCCCGTGGCGGCGGGGGGACAGGCAGGTCATCCCAGTCCGTCGGGCGGCGGGGCGAGGGGGTCGAAGGTCGCCGCCCGCCCCTCCGCACGAGCCGTGAGCGCCTCGGTGAGGTCGGCCGGCTGGAACATGCCGCTCTGCCAGGCGGCGACGTGGCGCAGCGCGTCGGCGACCGAGTGGTCGCGGGCGTAGAGCAGCATCTCCTTGTTGCCCCACTGGGCCAGCGGGCTCTTCGCCGCGATCTCCCGGGCCGTGTCGAGGACGGCCTCGACGAGGGTTGCGTGGTCGTCGTACACCTCGTTGACCAGCCCCACCTCGCGGGCCCGTACGGCGGCCATGCGCCGCCCCGTGTAAACGAGCTCCCTGGCCACCCCGTCCGGGACGATCTTGGGGAGCCGCTGCAGGGTGCCGACGTCCGCGGTCATCCCGACGTTCGTCTCCTGCACGACGAAGAACGCGTCCGCGCTCGCGTAGCGGACGTCGCAGGCGGTGACCAGGTCAACGGCCCCGCCGATGCAGCCGCCCTGGACGGCGGCGAGCACGGGCACGCGCACGCGCTCCAGTGCCGTGAAGGCCTCCTGGAGCCGCAGCACGGACTGGAACAGCCGGGCCCGGGCACGACCGGCCTCCACCGCGTCGGCGCTCGCTCCCACGGAGGCGAGCACCCCGAGGTCCATGCCCGCGCTGAAGTGCCGGCCGGTGGACGACAGGACGAGGCACCGCACCGCCGGGTCGTCGCCGAGAGCAGCGACGAGCCTGGGGAGCTCCGACCAGAACGCCGGCACCATCGTGTTGAGCGCCTCCGGCCGGGACAGCACGAGGTGCGCCACGCCGTCGTCGGAGACGGTGACCGCGAAGCACGAGGGGGCGTCGTCGGGAGCCGGGCGAGGCGCATCCGGTCGCGGCCCGGTCACGAGGGCTCCTGCCCCGCGCCGCCGGCCCGCAGGCGGTCGGCGATGAGCGCGGCCTGCGCCGCGGAGACCTCGTGGGTGCGTCCCTCGAGGAGGTCAGGGGTGAGCGCGGCGTCGACGGCCCAGGAGCCGTCCCGGTCGAGGTACTCCACGAGGCCGTCCCCGCCGACCCGCAGCAGTCCCACCGGCTCGGGGCTGCCGGGGTGGTCGAAGGCCAGCCACCGGGGCCCGGCGATCTCGTCAGCCATCGCGTCCTCCTCGCCCGCACGGGGCCCCCGACAGCGGCTCGCCGGCCGCACTCGTCCGCCTGCCGCCGAGGGTGCCAGAAGGCCGCCGCAGGTCGGAGCGCACCGGGAGCACGGGCGCACCGTCGGAAGGGAACGCCTCGCGGGGTCCTCGCGGGGTCTCTCGGGATGGGCGCGGGCGACGAGGGGCAGGAGGCCCGGGTGGGCCGGCGGCGCCGTGGCCGCCCGTCCCCGTCCTCGTCCCCGACCCCCGGAGCTGCGCATGGAACCCGACCACACCCGGCCCGAGGGCGTGGACGACGCGACCGTCGAGGCGGTCGGCACCCTGTCGGAGGCCCTCGAGTGGGTCGAGCGGGCCCGTGGGCGGCTCTACGACCTGCACCAGATGATCGGGCACGCGGACCTGCTGCTCGACGAGGCCGCGACCGGGCTCGAGTCGGCGGGCCACGACGAGCACGCCCGGCGCCTCCGGGAGGACCTCATCGGGCGCAACGTCCTCGACGGCCGGTGGACCTTCCAGGTGGTGGAGGAGTTCGACCGGCTCTACTACGAGGCCTTCCGCGGTGTGGAGGCCGACGTCCGCGGTGCCCTCCTCGCGGGTCGGCGGCACGTGTTCGAGGCGGAGATGAAGGAACGGCGCCGCACCCACGGTCGCGGGGGTCACGAGCACCGCCCGCCCGCGGCGCATGACTCGCAGGTACCCACCAGTTGAGGGGTGCCCCAACGACCGGGTGGTGCTGAACTGGTCCCAACGCGTCATGGGTCGACGCGCAGCGCAGTCGTAGCCTTTTTCGACAAGTAGTGACCGGTGCGGAGGCGGACGTGGAAGACCAGCGGACGGCAGGCGGTGACGTGGAGCGCGACGAGAGCTTCCACGAGGCCGCGGCCCTCGACGAGATCGAGCTCTTCAGCGAGCTCCTGATCGCGACGGGCGGCCGGTCCGCGCCGCTCAGCCGGCGCGAGCTCGACACGCTCCTGGGGATCACGGCCTGACGGCCGGGCCGGGCACCCCGACGGGGGTGCCGGTGCTGAGGTACGTCGCCCTGGGCGACAGCCTCACCGAGGGCGTGGGCGATCCCGTGCGGGGACGGCTCCGGGGCTGGGCCGCGCTGCTCGGTGCGGCCCTCGCCGCCGCCTCCCCGGGTTCGGTCGTGACCAACTTCGGCCGCCGGGGGGCGACCGTGGCCGCGGTGCGCGCGGAGCAGGTGCCCCTCTCCCTGCCGCTGCTGCCCGACCTCGTCACGCTGGTCGTCGGCGTGAACGACGTGACCACACCCGGCGCCTTCACCCCCGGCCGGTTCGCGGCCGACCTCGACGCCTGCGTGGCGCCGTTCTGGGCCGCCGGGTCCCGGGTCGTCCTCGCCCGACTGCACGACCCGGTCGCCCGACTGCCGCTGCCGCCGCGCGTGGCCGCGGGTGTGCGGGACCGGGTGGCGGCGCTGAACGCAGCCGTCGGCGTGGTCGCCGCACGGCACGGCGCGCTCGTGGTCGACCTCGGCGCCGCCCCGGAGGTGCACGCGGACGCGACGTGGAGCCTCGACCGACTGCACCCTGCCGAGGCCGGGCACCGCGCGCTCGCCGCGGCGGTCGCCGACCTGCTCCGCTCGGACGGCGTCGCGGTGGCGCCCGTCGCCCTGCACCCCCTGCCGGGCGAGGAGGGGT
>JALYNB010000311.1 GCA_030773395.1 Actinomycetota bacterium | reverse complement strand
CCGTACGTCGTCAAGCGGATACTGCCCCCGTCGGTGGCTCCCTCCGGAAGGCCCTCCCGTGTCCCGCGCCGTCCTGCTGCGCGCGCTCGTCGCGCTCGCCGTCCTGCTGAGCTCCGCCTACGTCGCTGTCACGAAGTCCCCGACACTGGGCCTCGACCTGCGCGGCGGCACGCAGATCGTCCTCGAGACCCGCGACGGCCCGGCCGCCGTCGCGAACGCGGAGTCGACGGACCGGGCGCGGGACGTGCTGGAGCGCCGGGTGAACGCGCTCGGCGTCAGCGAGCCGAACGTCGTGCGCTCGGGCGAGCGGCGCATCATCGTCGAGCTGCCCGACCTGCTCGACCCGACGGAGGCCGCGGAGGTCGTCGGCCGCACCGCCCAGCTGACCTTCCACCCTGTCCTCGGTGTCGAGCCGCCCGAGGCCGAGCCGGCGCCGACCGACTCCACGTCGCCGGTCGACCCCGCGGCCGAGCAGGTGCTGGCCGCGCCCACCGGCGAGCGGCTCCGGCTCGGTCCGGCGCAACTCACCGGCGAGGGGGTCAGCGGCGCGACGGCACAGTTCGACGTCCAGCAGGCCGGCGGCTGGTACCTCACCGTCGACTTCCGCGGCGAGGGCGAAGGGGCGTGGGCGGCGCTCACCGGCAAGGCGGCCTGTGCGCCGGAGGGCGACCCCACGCGGCGGGTCGCGATCGTGCTCGACCGCGACGTGCTCACCGCGCCGGAGGTGAACCCCGGCGTCCCGTGCGACGTGGGCATCGTGGGCGGGTCCACCCAGATCACCGGGGGCTTCACCCAGGCCGAGGCCGAGGACCTCGCGGTGCTGATCGAGGGCGGCGCCCTGCCCGTGCCCGTCGACATCATCGAGCAGCGGGTCGTCGGGCCGACGCTCGGAGCCCAGGCCATCGAGGCCAGCGCGAAGGCGGCGGTCATCGGGGTCAGCCTGACCGCGCTGTTCATCCTCGTGGCGTACCGGCTCGTGGGCGGGCTCGCCGCCCTGGCCCTCGCCGGCTACGGACTGATCTCCTACGCCGCGCTGCTGGCACTCGACGCCACGCTGACCCTGCCGGGCCTGGCCGGCTTCGTGCTCGCGATCGGCATGGCGGTCGACGCGAACGTGCTCGTCTTTGAGCGGGCCCGGGAGGAGTACGCCGGGGCCCGCAGCGTGCGGGCAGCCCTGGTCACGGGCTTCTCCAAGGCCTGGACGGCGATCATCGACTCGAACGTGACGACGCTGCTTGCCGCCGGGCTGCTGTTCTTCCTCGCATCGGGGCCCGTGCGCGGGTTCGGCGTGACCCTGGTCATCGGTGTGCTGGCGTCGATGGTGAGCGCCCTCGTCGTCACGCGCGCCTTCGTCGAGCTGGCCGCGTCGCGGCGGTTCGTCAGCCGGCGCCCGGCCGTCACGGGCATCGCCGGTCTCGGCCGCCTGCGCACCCGGCTGACCGAGCGCGGGCCGGACCTCATGGGCGCCCACCGCCGGTGGATCGCCGTCTCGTTGGTCACCGTCGTGCTGGCCCTCGCGGGCGTCGGCCTGCGGGGCCTCGAGCTCGGCGTGGAGTTCACGGGCGGACGGCTGGTCGAGTACTCGACGGCCCAGCCCGTCCCGGTCGAGGCGGCCCGGCAGGCGGTCGCGGACGCCGGCTTCCCGCGGGCCGTCGTCCAGGCCTCCGGCGACGACGACACCACGGTCCGGCTCGGGGAGCTGTCGAACGCCGACGAGGGCCGGGTGCGCGGGGCGATCGCCGCGGTCGGCGGGCAGGCCGAGCTGGTCCGCGACGAGCTGGTCGGCCCGAGCCTCGGGGACGAGCTGCGCCGCAACGCGCTCGTCGCGCTCGCGGTGGCGCTCCTCGCGCAGCTCGCCTACCTGGCCGTCCGGTTCCGCTGGACGTTCGGCGCCGCCGCGGTGCTGGCGATGGCGCACGACGTGGCCGTGCTGATCGGGGTGTTCGCGTGGCTGGGCAAGCCCGTCGACGGGGTGTTCCTCGCCGCGCTCCTCACGGTCATCGGCTACTCGGTCAACGACTCGGTGGTCATCTTCGACCGGGTCCGCGAGACGTGGACGCTGAACCCGCAGACGCCGTTCCGCCGTGTGGTCAACGACTCGCTGCTGCAGACGCTGCCCCGCACCGTCAACACGGGCATCGGCGCGCTCTTCATTCTGCTCGCGCTGCTCGTGCTCGGCGGCGCCAGCCTGGCCGACTTCGCGCTCGCCCTGCTGGTGGGCATCGGCGTCGGCAGCTACAGCTCGATGCTCACCGCGGCACCGATCGCGGTCGAGCTCGAGGAGCGGAGGGGTGCCGCCCCGCCCCGGCCGAAACCGGCGGCGGGTCGGGCCCGGCCCCGGCAGCTCGCCGACTCGGGGGCCCGCGTCTGACGTGGCCCGGAGGCAGGGTTGCCGCCGGTACCCCCCCGGGGTATCCTGGGCGCCGACCGGTGGAGGAGGCGACCCCATGGACCACGCGACCCCCGGCTACTCGGGCTCGAAGGAGGCGCACCTCAAGCGGCTGCGCCGCGTGGAGGGGCAGATCCGCGGCCTGCAGCGGCTCGTCGAGGACGAGACCTACTGCATCGACGTCCTGACCCAGGTGTCGGCCGCGACGAAGGCGCTGGAGTCGTTCGCCCTCAGCCTGCTCGAGGAGCACCTGCAGCACTGCGTCGCCCAGGCCCTCGAGGCCGGCGGCGCGGAGGCGGACGCGAAGGTCAAGGAGGCCTCTGCCGCGATCGCCCGCCTCGTCCGGTCCTGACCCGCCCGCACCTGACCCAGGAGACCGCCATGGCCACCACCACCTACTCCGTCACCGGCATGACCTGCAGCCACTGCGTCGCCGCGGTCACCGAGGAGATCACGAAGCTCCCGGGCGTCCAGGACGTCCGCGTCGACCTGGTGGCCGACGGGGCGTCCCGTGTGACGGTCGCGTCCGACGGGCCGCTCGTCGAGGCCGACGTGCGCGAGGCCGTCGACGAGGCCGGCTACGACCTGACCGACGCGACGTCGTGAGCCGGCAAGCGCCGGCCGCGGCGCGGCTCGCGGGGTTCGCCGTCGCGCTGGCGGCGGCGTTCGGGTTGGCGTACGGGGCCGGGACGCTCCTGGCCGACCGCGACGGGGTGGAGGTGGACGTCGCCGGCGAGCCGGGCGAGCACCCCACCTCCGAGCACCCCACCACCGGGCCCGGGCACTGACCCGCGCCGTCCCTCCGGGAGGAGGACCCATGACCACCCAGGACACCCCCGCCGCCGTCGACGCGGAGCGGCCCGACCGCACCCTCGAGCTCGTCATCGGCGGCATGACGTGCGCCTCCTGCGCCGCCCGTGTGGAGAAGAAGCTCAACCGGATGGACGGGGTCACGGCCACCGTCAACTACGCCACCGAGAAGGCGAGGGTCACCGTCGCCCCCGGGGTCGTGCCCGAGGCGCTCGTCGCCACCGTCGAGGCGACGGGCTACACGGCGACGCTCCCCCCGCCGCCCCGTGCCGACGGCGGCGCCGGCGTGGAGGCCCAGGCGGCCGCCGCGCCCGACGCCGCGGACGCCCTGCGGACGCGGCTGGCCGCGAGCGCCGCGCTCACGGTGCCCGTGGTGCTGCTGTCGATGGTGCCGGCGCTGCAGTTCACCTACTGGCAGTGGCTGTCGCTGACGCTCGCCGCGCCGGTGGTCACGTGGGGGGCCTGGCCCTTCCACCGCGCCGCCTGGACGAACCTGCGCCACGCGGCCGCGACGATGGACACCCTGATCAGCGTCGGGGTGCTCGCCGCGTCCGGCTGGTCGCTCTATGCCCTGTTCCTCGGCGGTGCCGGTGCGCCGGGCATGACCATGCCTTTCACGCTGCTGCCGTCCCGCAGTGGCGGCGCCGAGCACCTCTACCTGGAGGTCGCGGCCGGCGTCACGACGTTCCTCCTCGCCGGCCGCTGGTTCGAGGCGCGCGCCAAGCGCCGCTCCGGCGCGGCGCTGCGGGCCCTGCTGGAGCTCGGGGCGAAGGACGTCGCGGTCCTGCGCGGCGGAGTCGAGACACGTGTGCCCGTCGGGGACCTGGCAGTCGGCGACCTGTTCGTCGTACGGCCGGGGGAGAAGGTCGCCGCCGACGGCACCGTCGATTCGGGGACCTCGGCGGTGGACGCCGCGATGCTCACCGGCGAGCCCGTGCCCGTCGAGGTGGGTCCCGACGACCCCGTCGTGGGCGGGACGGTGAACGCGGGCGGTCGGCTCGTCGTCCGGGCGACGCGGGTCGGGGGCGACACCCAGCTCGCGCAGATGGCCCGCCTGGTCGAGGACGCGCAGAACGGCAAGGCCCAGGTGCAGCGGCTCGCCGACCGCGTGTCGGCGGTGTTCGTGCCGGTGGTGCTGACGCTGACCGCGGCCACGCTGGGCTTCTGGCTGGGCAGCGGCGCGGGCGTCGAGGTGGCCTTCACCGCCGCGGTCGCCGTGCTGATCATCGCGTGCCCGTGCGCTCTCGGGCTCGCGACGCCGACGGCGCTGATGGTGGGGACCGGGCGCGGCGCGCAGCTCGGCGTCCTGATCAAGGGGCCGGAGGTGCTGGAGTCGACGCGCCGGGTCGACACCGTCGTGCTCGACAAGACCGGCACTGTCACGACCGGCCGCATGGCGCTCGTCGACGTCGTGCCCGCATCGGGGGAGAGCGCCGAGGAGGTGCTGCGCCTCGCGGGCGCGCTGGAGGACGCAAGCGAGCACCCCGTCGCCCTGGCCGTCGCGGACGGCGCGCGGGCCCGGCTCGGCGGGCCGCTGCCC
>JALYNB010000310.1 GCA_030773395.1 Actinomycetota bacterium | reverse complement strand
GCTCCTCTGCACGTCGGCGAGCGCGGCGCGCAGGCGCTCGGCGTCGTCCGCCCCCGGGACGTCGTCCAGGAGCGCCTCGTACCGCGCGGCCTCCGCGTCCAGGAGGTGCTGCACGCGCTCCAGCAGGTCGCGGCGGGCCCGGTCGGCGAGCCGGCGCACGGCCTCGTCGCCGAACACAGCCTCCAGCAGCCGTTGGCCGAGCGCCGACGTGCCGGCGGCGACCCCGACCTCGGCGCCCGTCAGCCCGCCGGTGTGGGCGAACACCGCGAGCATCACCACGAGGCCGACGCCGTTGACGCCGAACGAGGCGAAGCGGGCGGTCGTGCGCTTGTCGGCGCCCTCCGAGGCGACCAGGTCGAGGACGCCGCGCTGCCACTCGCGGACCGTCTCCTCCGCCCGCGGCGCGAGCTCCGCGGAGCTGCGGCCCAGGTCGGGCCGGAGCAGGCCGGCGCCGGCCGGGTCGCCCTGCCAGGTGGAGTACGCGCGCTCCGCGGCCCGGTCGGTCGCCGCCCGCACGAGCGACTCCACGCCGGTCTCCAGCGCGCCGGTCAGCGCCTGCTGCGGGGCGGGGCGGCCCGTCACGGCGGAGACGACGCGGTCGCGCAGCCAGCCGATCCGGCCCTCCAGCGAGCGCATCAGTTCGCCCGTGCCCACGACCTCCTGCCACCGCGCCAGCACCTCGCCGCGCAGCAGCGACCCGTCGCGGACGCCCTCGTCGACGTCGAAGCGGGCGCCGTCGTACGCCCTGTGGACGGCCCCGCGCAGCCGGTCGGCGACGGCGACCTGCTCGGCCACCGCCTTCTCGAGGGCCGGGACGCGGGTGGAGAGGCTGTCGAGTGCGCCCCCCAGCGTGGAGCGGACGACGGCGGCGCGGGCGTCCGCGTCCGCGGCGAGCTTGTCGAGCCACTGCCGGACCAGCCCGATCTCCTGCTCGGGCAGGCGGCCGCCGAGCAGCGGCACCTCCCGTACGGCGAACAGGTCGGCCCGCCCGAGCCCGCGCTCGGCCAACATCTGCTCGAGGTGGGGCACGACCTCGCTCGTCGCTCCGGGTGGCACCCGGTTCAGCACCAGCGCGACGGCGGTGGAGCGCTCCTGCGCGGTGTGGAGCATGTCCCAGGGCACCGCGTCGGCGTACCGCGCCGCGGTCGTGACGAACAGCCAGAGGTCGGCGGCGGCGAGCAGCTGGGCGGCGAGCAGCCGGTTCGCCTCGACGACGGAGTCGATGTCGGGGGCGTCGAGCAGCGCGAGGCCGGGTCGTAGCCGCGCGCTCCGCACGATGCGGAGGCTCCCCGGCCCCCCGGCGATCCCGGCCCCCTCGCCGCCGGTCAGCCGGTTCAGCCCGGGGAGCACACGGTCACCGAGGAACCAGGACTCGTCCTCGGGCGAGCAGACCAGCACGGGCGCGCGGGTCGTCGGGCGCAGCACGCCGGCGGTCGACACGTCCTCCCGGACGAGGCTGTTGACCAGCGTGGACTTCCCCGCGCCGGTCGAGCCGCCGATGACCGTCAGCAGGGGCGCGTCGATCTGCGACAGGCGCGGGAGGAGGTAGTCGTCGACCTGCCCGACGAGCTCGTCGCGGGTGCGCCGCGCCTGCTCGGCGCTGGCCGCGGGGAGCGGCAGCGGGGTCGCGGCCGCGGCGTCGCGCAGGCGGGTGAGGGCCTCGAGCAGGGTCACCGACGGGATCTGACCCGTGCGGCGAGCGCGGAAACGGGGCCGGGAGCGAGCGACCGCCGATCACCCGGGCGCTTCACCGGGCAGGGGTCGGGTAGCGGTGCGGTGACGGCGACCTTGCGGAGGCGGGCATGACGGACGGGCGGAGCTGGGCGGATCGGCGCTCCCGGGACGACGCGGACGACGGTCTCGTGGAGCTCACGACCGTCGACGAGTCCGGCGTCGAGGTGGTCCGCTCGGTGGAGCGGGCCTCGGTGGGCGTCGAGCGGCTCGCGGGGCGCCGGGTGCGGCTCGTGAAGCGCGTCGTCGTGGAGCAGCAGGTCATCGAGCTGCGCCGCGAGGTGCTGCACATCGAGGAGATGCCGGTCACCGAGCTGGTGTTCCCGCGCGACGAGCAGGCGCTGAGGGTCGGTCGGGATGCGCCGCTGGAGATCGTGCTCTCCGAGGAGGAGGCCGTCGTGACCAAGCGCGTGGTTCCACGCGAGCGCGTCCGGGTCTTCGTCGACCGGATACGTGACGACCAGCAGGTCTCCTACGCGCTCCGGCACGAGGAGATCGACACGACCGGCGTCGACGTGCCGGGCGACGCCCGTTGAGGCGCGCCCGCCCGCACTAGTGCGGGGCCGTGGGGCCGCTGCCCGCACTCCCGCTCACGCCCCTCGTGCCCCGTCCCCGCCTCGCGGTGCCCGGAGGACCAGGCGCGTCGGCCGTGCCGGTGTCACCGTCGTCACCGTTCGGCCCGCCGCCCGCCCGGGCACCACGGTAGGACCGGTGGCGAGGAGGGGACCTGCATGGCGCTGCTGCCGATCCACGACGACAACCCCACGCGGCGGCGCCCCTGGGTCACCTACGCGCTGATCGCCGTCAACGTCGTCGTGTTCTTCGCGTCGCCGCTCTCGCCCGTCGCGCTGATGGCGCCCGGGTCCTCGCTCGCCCAGGCCTGCGAGGTGGAGGCGTTCCTGGACGAGTGGGCCGCCGTCCCCGCGGAGGTCGTCGAGGGCGAGCCCGCGCCCGCCGTGGTGACCGGGCAGCCGGTGCAGCCGGACGGGTGCGCGGTGGCGGAGCCGACGTACGAGAAGTCGCCCGAGCTGTCCGTGCTCACCGCGATGTTCCTGCACGGCGGGATCGCCCACCTGGCCGGCAACATGCTGTTCCTCTTCGTCTTCGGCAACAACGTCGAGGACCGGCTGGGGCGGCTGCGGTTCCTGCTCTACTACCTCGCCACGGGGTACGCCGCGACGTACGCCTTCGCCATCGCCTTCGCGGACTCCACGGAGAACCTGGTGGGCGCCTCCGGCGCCGTCGCCGGGGTGCTCGGTGGCTACCTGCTGCTGTTCCCGCGGGCCCGCGTGCTGAGCCTCGTCACGTTCCTGCTGTTCCTGCCGCTGCGCCTGCCCGCCTGGGTCGTGCTGGGCTCCTGGTTCCTCCTGCAGTACCTCTACGCCTCCGGCGCCGGGCTCGTGGCCGACGCGCAGGTCGCCTACCTCGCCCACGTGGCCGGCTTCCTCGCCGGCGTGGTGCTCGTCCTGCCCTTCGTCCCCGGGACCCGGCGGGCGCAGGCCGAGGCCCGGGCGCGGGCGTACGCGCGGCACGGGGCATGGGGGGAGCGCGAGCTCGGGCCGCCGTACGGGGGTGGGTATCCGGCGCCGTACGCCGGGGGCGACCCCTGGGGCCGGCCCGCGCCGTCCCGCGGTCGGCGCTGGACGTCGCGGTGGTGACCGAGGGAGCGACCCCGTCGGGCGGTTGAGCGGGTCGCCTCAGCCGGTGGCGTAGGCGTCGTCGCGCTCGAGGACGCGCGCGTAGGCGTCGACCCGCCGGTCGTGCACCTGCGTCGGCAGCTCCGCGTGCCAGGCCCCGCTGGGCAGCACCCCGACGCCGCCGTACCGCTCCATCACCCGCAACTGGGCCACGACGTCCTCGCCGCGGACGTTGGCCGGCAGGTCGGCCCAAAAGTCGAAGCCGCCGGAGTCGCGCAGCGCGGCGGTGTCGAACAGAACGCAGCCGCCCACCCACGCGACGCGGTAGGCGACCCACCCGGCGGGCGCGAGCCGTCCGGCAGCCCGCAGGTCGGCCTCCACGTGCACGAGGTTCGCGGCGTTGTGCAGCCGCCAGCGCTCCCACGCCGGGTCCCCCTTGCGCACCCGCTCCGGCCCCGGCGGGGCGTCGACGAGCTCGAGGGCGACGTGCTCGTGCGGGCGGACGTCGCCCGCGTACGTGAGCCCCTGCACGTGCGCGCCCACGAAGCCCACGCGCAGCACCCGTTGGGCCTCGCGGAGGCGGGCCACGACGCCGGGGTCGAGCAGCACGTCGTCGTCGAGCATCAGGCAGTGCGGGGCGGTCGCCCGCGCCAGGAGCCACGCGCGATGCTCGGCCATGCCACGGGCCGGCAGGTGCCGGGAGAACTCCACGGGGGCGCCGCGGTGCCGCAGCACGCGGGCGACCGC
>JALYNB010000309.1 GCA_030773395.1 Actinomycetota bacterium | reverse complement strand
GGACGGGCCGCGACGGGCCCCTCCGCGGGCAGCACCTCGGGCTCGCGCTCGTCGTGGGGTCGGGCGTCGTCGGGTCGGGCGTCGCCGGTGTCGGGCATGGCACGATCGTCGCGCGCGGCGGGCCCGCGGTCCACCCACACGTTGTGAAGGCGTCAGGACCGTCGCCGTCACCACGAACGTCCGCTCCGGGAGGCCAGCTCCGGACGCGCACGGAGGAAGCCGGCGCTGAGTCGGACGTCCGTGGTGAGAGCGACGGCCGGCTCGGGCCCGGGCGCGGGCGGCCGTGCTACACCCTCCCGGGCTGCCTGCCGATCGAACCCCCGTGCCTGTGACCCGGCTGTCCCTCCCGCGCGCCCCCCGGCGTCACCGCGCCGCGCCGCCGGTGCTCGCGGCCGCCGTACGCCGCCCCCTCCTGCACGCCACGGCGGCCATGCTCACCGTCGCCGTCGTGGCCGCCGCCGTGTTCCTGCTCGTGCTGCAGGTGCTGCGGCCCCACGCGCAGCGGTACGAGGAAGCCCTGACCGTCCTGCAGCGCGGCCACGCCGCGATGGTCGACCAGGAGACCGGTCTGCGCGGCTTCCTCACCACCCGCGACCCGGTGTTCCTCGAGCCGTTCCACGCCGGCGCCGCCGACCTCGCGGTCGCCAACGCGCAGCTCCGCGCCCTGTTCGACGGCGACGCCGCGTTCGACGACCGCCTCGACGCCGTCGACGCCGCGCAGCGGCAGTGGCGGGAGACCTGGGCGGTGCCGCTGTCGGCCCGGCCGGACGAGCCGGACCGGGCGGTGCGGTCGCGCATGCTGTTCACCGGCAAGGATCTGTTCGACGCCTACCGCGCGCAGGAGCGCGAGGCGGAGGCGCTCCTGCAGCGGCGCCGGGTCGACGCCGAGCGGTGGGAGGCGCTGGCCCCCGCCGCCGGGCTGCTCATCACCCTCGGGCTGTGCGGCGGGCTCCTCGTCGTCCTCCGGCGCACGGCCCGGCGCCTCGACGAGATGGTCGTGCCGCCCATCCAGGAGGTACGGGCGACGCTCGGCCGGCTGAGCGAGGGTGACCTGGCGGCACGCGCGGTGCCGGCGGGGCCGCTGGAGGTCCGGGAGATCGTGGCCGACCTGAACGAGCTGGCCGCCTCCCTGCAGCACGCCCGGGGAATGACCGTCGCGCGGGAGGCCGAGCTCATCGAGGCGCGCGAGCAGGCTGTCGCCGCGGGCGTCGCGAAGGCGTCGTTCCTCGCCACGATGAGCCACGAGATCCGTACCCCGCTGAACGCCGTCATCGGGATGACCGACCTGCTGCTCGACACACAGCTGTCGCGCGAGCAGCGCCACCAGCTCGCGACGATCTCGCGCAGCGGCGACAGCCTGCTGGCGCTGGTCAACGACATCCTCGACTACTCGAAGATCGAGGCGGGCGGGCTCGACCTCGAGCGCGCCCCCCTCGACCTCGACGAGCTCGTGCACGGCACCGTCGAGATGGTCGCCGCGCAGGTCGACCCGACCCGGGTGGCGCTGACCGTGGCCGTCGCGGACGGCGTACGGCACGCGCTCGGCGACGCCGCCCGGCTCCGGCAGGTGCTGCTCAACCTGCTCTCGAACGCCGTCAAGTTCACCGCGGAAGGCGGCATCACGGTCAGCGCCGGCCTCTGGCCCGCCGTCGACGAGCCGGACGGGCTCGAGCTCACCGTCGCGGTCCGCGATACCGGTATCGGGATCGCGGCCGACCGTGTCGAGCGGCTCTTCGAGCCGTTCACGCAGGCCGACGCCTCGACCACCCGGGTGTACGGCGGCAGCGGACTCGGGCTCGCGATCAGTCGCCGGATCGCCCGCGTGATGGGCGGGGACGTCCAGGTGGCGTCCGCGCCGGGCGGGGGCTCGACGTTCACGCTGACGGCGCGGGTCGGGGTCGACCCGACGGGCGGCGTCTCGACCGCGCCGGGCGGGCTGCCGCTCGCCGGCGTTCGCGTGCTCGTCGTTGACGACAACCCGACGAACGTGCACATCCTGCGCGCGCAGGTGCGCCGCCTCGGCGCCTCCTGCCTCACGGCGACCGGAGCCGGGGAGGCGTTGACCCTGCTGGAGGAAGGCGTCGTCGTGGACGTCGCCGTCCTCGACCTGCACATGGCGGGCACCGACGGGATAGGCCTGGGGCGGATGCTGCGGCAGCGCGCGGACGTCGTCCCGCCGATGATCCTGCTCAGCAGCGTCACGCCGCCCGGGGCCGCGGCCGACCTGTTCTGCGCGCGCCTGCGCAAGCCCGCGACGCCCGCGCAG
>JALYNB010000308.1 GCA_030773395.1 Actinomycetota bacterium | reverse complement strand
GGGGCGACCTGTCGAGGGTGCTCGTCGTCTGCCCCACGTACGACGAGCACCAGACCCTGCCCGGGGTCGCCGCCCGTCTGCGCCGCGCTGTGCCGCACGCCGACCTGCTCGTCGTCGACGACGCCAGCCCGGACGGCACCGGTGCCGTCGCGGACGCCCTGGCCGGCGCCGACCGGAAGGTGCACGTCCTGCACCGGCCGGCCAAGGCGGGCCTGGGCCGTGCCTACGTCGCCGGTTTCGCCTGGGCGGCGAGCCGGGGGTACGACGCGGTCGTCGAGATGGACGCCGACGGCTCCCACGCGCCCGAGGAGCTGCCCCGCATCCTGACGGCGCTGGCCGAGGCTGACGTCGTCCTGGGGTCGCGCTGGGTGCCCGGCGGCCGGGTCCGGCGCTGGCCCGCCCACCGCCGACTGCTCTCCCGGGGCGGCAACGCCTACGTCCGGCTCGCCCTCGGCCTGCCGTTCGCCGACGCGACGGGCGGGTTCCGCGCTTACCGGGCCGCGGCGCTCGACGTCCTACCGCTCGACGGGGTCGCGAGCCAGGGCTACTGCTTCCAGGTCGACCTCGTGCGCCACGCCTGGCAGCTCGGCCTCGAGGTGGTCGAGGTGCCGATCACGTTCACCGAGCGTGAGGGAGGCCGGTCGAAGATGAGCCGGGCGATCGTGGCGGAAGCGCTCTGGCGGGTGACCGCGTGGGGGGTCGCCGGCTGGCTGGGCGCGCGGCGTCCGGCGCCGCGGCTCGCCGCAGCCGAGGGGGCTCCCCGTTCTACGGACTCCCTGCCCGTCGTGGGGAGGAGCTGACAGTGCCGTTGCTGCTCGTGCTGGCCTTCGTCGCGGTGCCGCTCGTGGAGCTCGCGGTCGTCCTGCAGGTGCGCAACGCCGTCGGCCTCGGCCCGACGTTGCTCCTGCTGCTGGCGGTCTCCGTCGTCGGCGCGGCCGTCGTACGGCGGGAGGGGGCGAGGGCGTGGCGCGCCTTCCGGGACGCCGTCGCCTCGGGAAGGGCACCGGCGACGGAGGTCGCCGACGGGGCGATGCTCCTCGTCGGCGGGACCCTGCTCCTCACCCCTGGCTTCGTCACCGACGTCGTGGGCCTGGTGCTCGTGCTGCCGCCGACGCGGGCCCTGCTGCGACGGCGGGTCACCGCCTACGTCGCCCGACGCCTCCTGGTGCGGACGTTGGGGGTCGACCCCCGCGGGCCTCTCTGGGGGCCGCTGGTCAGGCCGGGCGCGCGGGCCCGGGGACGCTCTTCGGGCGCGGCGACTCGGGCCCGCGATGGCGTGCTCGAGGGCGAGGTCGTGGAGCGGCCCGACCCAGGGGCACCGCCGCCGGCAGCCCGGTGACCACCGGGACCGCCCGGCGGTCGGGTCAGGCGCTCTTCTTCTCGTTCGCGGGCAACGGGCTGCGGCCGGTGCGCTCGCGCAGCACCGCCAGCCGCTCGGCGAGGACCTCCTCGAGGTCCTCCACCGTCCGCCGCTCCATGAGCATGTCCCAGTGTGTGCGCGGGGGCTTGGTCGCCTTCGCCTCCGGCTGGACGCCGTTGACGAGCAGGGCCGTGCCGCCGCACACCTTGCACTCCCAGCTGGCGGGCATCTCGGCCTCGGCCGCGAAGGTCACCGAGAAGTGGTGGCCGCGAGGGCAGTCGTACTCTCCGGCCTGGCGCGGGGCCAACTCGGCGTTCTGGTCGGACTCGTAGCTCACGGCGCCGAGGCGACTGCCTCGGAGGACGCGCTCGCCCATGTAGTGCCTCCCGGTCGTCGTGGTGGGTCTCAGGGTCTGCAACGGCCGCTCGCCCCCGGGGATTCCCGGTGCACCAGGTCATCACACATCGCTGTCGTCCGATTACGCATCGAGGTTACTCGGATTCGCCGCGGTGTGTGGCGTCGCGCACCCCCGTCCTGACCGACAGGTCAACAGCCCCTCGCTGGTCGAGAGAAGGGTCGGGATGAGCGTGAACGCGCCCGCCGGGGCCCTGCCCGGGCGGACGGAGGAGACCTGCCGCGCGTCCCCGTCCTCGCCGCCTGCTCGCGGTCGCCCGGCTGTCGGCCACCCGCCGCACGACCTCCTGCTCGAGTCTGACGGTGTCAGCCGTCAGCTCCGCCAGTGTCAGGCTGAGCGCGGCGACCGCCTCCGCCCGGCTGCTGGCCGTGGGCGTGCTGCCGGTACGACACTGCCCCCCTTCTCAGTCGGACTTGTCGCACTTGGGGCGCCGCTGCGCGTGCGTGTATGCCCGAGCGGGGCCGGCCTGCGGGACGGCTGGGAGTGACTCGTCAGGTCCCTGCGCTCCGCGTCGGGCGGGCGGGAGGCGCCGCCTGGCCGACGCCGCGGCCAGGCGGCAGACTGCCGCCTCGTGACGGTCGAGTCGTTCGGCGGGCGGGCGACCGGGGGCGGGCCCGATGGCGGCTGAGGGCCTCCGGGCACAGCTGCACGCCCGTGGCCAGCGCCTCACGACGCAGCGCCAGCTCGTGCTGACGCACCTGACCCGGCTCGGGCACGCCACCGCGGAGGAGATCGCGCACGCGGCCGAGGCCGACGGGGCCCCGCTGCACCTGAGTTCGGTGTACCGCGCCCTGGAGGTCCTGGAGAGCCTCGGCCTCGCCGGGCATGCGCACCTCGGGGGGGCGTCCGCGACGTACCACCCGGCGGGCACGGCGCACCCGCACCTGCTGTGCCGCACGTGCGGCCGGCGCGAGGACCTCGAGCCCGCGGTGCTCGTGCCGCTCGCCGAGCAGCTGCAGACCGAGCGCGGCTTCGACGTCGACGTCGGGCACCTCACGCTCCTCGGGACCTGCGCGGCCTGCCGCGCGTCGGCGTCCGGACCGGCGACGTCCGGACCGGCGAGGACCTGACCGGCGACGTCCGGACCGGCGACGTCCGGACCGGCGACGGCGTGCGCTGTCCTGCCGGTCGCCCGTCGGCGAGCGCTACGCGGCTCCGTCCGCGGGGCCGGCACCCGCGCGTTCCCACCGGCCGACCAGCGGTCCTCGATCCGGCCCAGCCGCCAGAGGGCGACCGCGACGGCCCACGTCGCGAGGAACAGGGCGACGATCCCGAACCCGACGAGGTCGAGGTCGAGCGAGGCGCCCACGCGAGCGGGCCGGTGGTGATCCCGAGCCGGTCGACGACCAGCCCGGCCAGCACGAGGCCGCCCACGACCAGGGCGACGGTCACCGACAGCAGGGTGACCTGAGGTTGTGAGAGACCTCGCGGACGGGCTTGAGGAACGCGCAGCCGTAGGCGCGCGACATGAGGACGCCGTCGGCCGTGTCGACCAGGGTCACCCCCACGGCGAACAGCACGGGCAGGACGACAATCGCGTACCAGGGGAGCACGAAACGCCGCGGAGCCGCCGCCAGGACGAGCAGCGCGACCTGCGTGGCGGTGTCGCAGCCCAGCCGAATGAGCAGGCCGACCGGGTAGAGCCGGCGGGCCTCTCCAGCCGGACCGGCTCGATATCCGCGTACCAGGCACCTCGACCTGCGGGTTGCTGCGCGACGCCCGACTGGAGCGGTCCGGATCCCGTAGGGTGGCGCCCGTCACCGCGGGGGCCCGGACGACCGGGCTGAGAGGACGGCTGTGACGGCCGTCGACCGCTCGAACCTGACCCGGGTCATGCCGGCGTAGGGAGGGAGAGCCGATGATGGCTGCGTCCACTACAGCGATCACAAGCGGCAGCGTGGGGAGCCGCAAGACGTACCTGCCGGGAAGCCGACCGGACGTGCGGGTGCCGATGCGTGAGGTGCTGCTGACCACCGGAGACCGCGTCGTCCTGTACGACACCAGCGGCCCGGCGACCGACCCGGCGTACGAGGTGGACGTCCGCCGGGGCCTGCCCCGGCTGCGGGACGGCTGGGTGCGGCAGCGGGGTGACGTCGAGCCCTACGACGGGCGCCCGCGCACACTGCTCGACGACGGGGTCCGGGCCGACCGGCTGCACCGCCGCGCAGACCTCGACGAGCTCGACTCGCTCGACGCGGTGTTCCGCAGCGTCGGCCGACGGCCGCTGCGGGCGCGGGGGAGTGCTGCGGTGACGCAGCTCGCGTACGCCCGCCGCGGCGAGGTCACCGCGGAGATGGAGTTCGTCGCGGTGCGGGAGGGTTGCTCGCCGGAGAAGGTTCGCGACGAGGTGGCGCGGGGGCGCGCGGTGCTGCCGGCCAACGTCAACCACCCGGAGAGCGAGCCGATGGTCATCGGCCGCGAGTTCCTCGTGAAGGTCAACGCCAACATCGGCAACTCCGCGGTGGCGTCGACCATCGAGGACGAGGTCGACAAGATGGCCTGGGCGACCCGGTGGGGAGCCGACACCGTCATGGACCTCTCGACCGGGCGCAACATCCACACGACTCGCGAGTGGGTGGTCCGCAACAGCCCGGTGCCGGTCGGGACCGTGCCCATCTACCAGGCGCTGGAGAAGGTGAACGGCAAGGCCGAGGACCTGTCCTGGGACGTCTACCGCGACACGGTCATCGAGCAGTGCGAGCAGGGCGTGGACTACATGACGGTGCACGCGGGGGTGCTGCTGCGGTACGTGCCGCTGACGGCTCGCCGCAAGACGGGGATCGTCTCCCGCGGCGGGTCGATCCTCGCCGCCTGGTGCCTGGCGCACCACGAGGAGAACTTCCTCTACACGCACTTCGCCGAGCTGTGTGAGATTCTCCGCGCGTATGACGTGACCTTCTCCCTCGGTGACGGTCTGCGGCCGGGGTCCATCGCGGACGCCAACGACGAGGCGCAGTTCGCCGAGCTCCGCACGCTCGGCGAGCTCACACAGGTCGCGTGGGAGCACGACGTCCAGGTGATGGTCGAGGGCCCGGGCCACGTGCCCATGAACAAGATCAAGGAGAACGTCGACCTGCAGCAGGAGATCTGCCGCGAGGCGCCGTTCTACACGCTCGGGCCGCTGACGACCGACATCGCGCCGGCCTACGACCACATCACCTCGGCGATCGGCGCGGCGATGATCGGCTGGTTCGGTACGGCGATGCTCTGCTACGTCACGCCCAAGGAGCACCTCGGCCTGCCCGACCGCGACGACGTCAAGCAGGGCGTCATCGCCTACAAGATCGCCGCCCACGCCGCGGACCTGGCGAAGGGGCACCCGGGCGCGCAGGCGTGGGACGACGCGCTGTCCGACGCCCGGTTCGAGTTCCGGTGGACCGACCAGTTCAACCTCGCGCTCGACCCGGACACGGCCCGGGAGTACCACGACGAGACGCTCCCGGCCGAGCCCGCGAAGACGGCGCACTTCTGCTCCATGTGCGGCCCGCACTTCTGCTCGATGCGGATCAGCCAGGACGTGCGCGCCTACGCGGAGCAGCGGGGGCTCGACGACGTCGAGGCCCTGCACGCCGGGATGCAGGAGAAGTCCGCGCAGTTCAGCGACAGCGGTGGCCGCGTCTACCTGCCCGTGGCCGAGTAGGCCTGTGTGACGTCAGGGTGGCCGCGCCCTGTGCCCCTGATCGGGGACGCGACGTCGGCGTCGCAGCGAGCGACGGACCCGGCGGGTTGGGCGATGCCGCCTTCGGTCCGGGGGGCGCTGTACGACGTCATCGCGGCGCGGCGGGACGTGCGGCGTTACCGACCCGACCCGGTGCCGGAGGAGGTGCTCGGGCGGGTCCTGGCCGCGGCGCACGCCGCGCCGTCGGTCGGGCAGAGCCAGCCGTGGCGGTTCGTGGTGGTCCGCGACGCCGGGACCCGGGACCGGGCGGCCGTGCTCACCGACCGGGAGCGACTGCGC
>JALYNB010000307.1 GCA_030773395.1 Actinomycetota bacterium | reverse complement strand
CCCGCCACCAGGTCCAGGGCCCGCGCGTCCGCGAGCAGCGGGTCGTCGAGCCCGGCCATGGCGGCGCGCATCGCCTCCTCGGCGGGCAGGTCGCTGTCGCGGCCGAACTGGTAGCCCAGCTGGCTGGCGTAGCAGGCGCAGGCGTCCGCACGGCGCCGCGCGTCCTGCGGCAGGTGGACGGGCGACAGCCCGGTCGGCAGGTCGGGCGCCGGGTCGGCGCCCGGCTGCCGCAGCACATACGGCGCGTCGCGCCACCAGAGCGTGGGCCGCCCGAGCCCCGCCACGGCGCGCACGACCTGCAGGTGGTCGACGTGCCCGCCGAGGCCCTGCGGGGCGAGGAGCAGGTCGGACCCGAGCGGCTCGAGCGCCTGCCTGACCTCGCGCCAGACCTCGTCGCCGGGCCGCACACCGGCGAACAGCTCGGGCGCGCTGCGGTAGCCGCGGTGCGGCGCCTCGGGCAGCGGCAGGTGTCGCGGCTCGGCGCCGAGCACCCGCAGCGCGGCCGCGTCCTCGGCCCGGCGCAGCGCCATGTAGTCGACCTCGGGGCCGAGCCCCTTGTCGGTCTGGCAGGCGAGCGCGAAGCCGGCCGGGTCGGGCACGGACGCCGTGAAGCACGTGACGACCGTGACCTCGTGACCGGACTCCGCGAGGCACGCCAGCACGCCGCCGGCGGAGAACACCGCATCGTCGAGATGCGGGCTGACCGCCAGGACCCTCAAGGCAGCACCCTCACAGCAGGTGCGGTGCTGCGCGGAAGCGGCACGTGAGGTCGACGTCGGCCGGCATCGGCGGCTCCGCGAGACCGGGTGGCGCGCCGACGACTTCGTCGTACACGCCGGCGACGGCTCGGGCGAGCACCGGCCAGGAGTAGAGCCTCCGGACCTCCTCCAGCGCCGTGCCGGCCAGCTCCTCGCGCAGCGCCGCGTCGCCCAGCACCCGCTGGAGCTGGGCGCGCAGTCCCGCGACGTCGCCGGGGGCGTGCAGCAGCCCGTTCTCCTCGTGCCGCAGGCAGTCGACGACGCCGACGCTGTCGGTGCTCACCACGGGCAGCCCGCTGGCCATGGCCTCGAGGATCGTGTTGCTGAACCCCTCGCTGTAGGTCGAGCTGACGAACACGTCGGCCGCCCGGTAGACCTCCGGCGCCCGATCCGGGGGGGTGTAGCCCAGGAACTCGGTGCGGCCGTCGGCCCGGGCGCGAGCCTCGTCCAGGTCGGGGCCGATGCCCGAGACGACCAGCCGCACCCCGTCGGGCAGCGCCTCCAGAAGGTCGAGCACCCCCTTGCGCCGGTCGACCCGGCCGTGGAACAGCAGGACCGGCGGCTCCGCGAGCGCGCCGAGGGGTCGCGTCGACGGTGTGAACCGGCGGGTGTCCGTCGCGCCCGGGACGATGCGGAACCGCTCGGGCTCGACGCCCGAGTGGCCGATCACCTCGTCACGGAACGACGGCGAGCCGATGAGGACGGCGTTGGAGTCCTCGAGGACCGTGCGCATCGCGGCCTTGTGGGTGCCGCAGCACGTGCCGACCCAGTGGCCGTCGCCGCCCTGGATCGACACGACGCTCGGCAGCCCGAGGCGTGCCCCGGCGGTCAGCACGGCCAGGCCCGGTGGGTAGCCGTACTGCGCGTGCAGCACGTCGAACGGCGCCTCGGCGTGGAGCCGCTCCACCGTCTCCACGAGCACCCGGGTGTCGCCCTCGAAGTCGGCCGGCGCCACGGTCTCGCCCCGGCTCGGCACGGCGACGACCCGCACGCCCGCGGGCACCCGGTCGGCGGGCGGCGGGCCGCCGCCGTACACGCGGGTGCCCGCCTCGTCGTCGCGGTACTGCGACACGAGCACGACGTCGACCCCGAGCGCGACGAGCTCGCGGAGCAGGTTCTCCGCGTAGACGCTCATCCCGGAGACCGCCGGCCAGTAGCGGCGGCTGACGAAGCAGACCCTCACCGCCCGGCCTCCGCCTCGCGCAGCGTGGCGAGCGCCCGCGGCACCATCTCGTGCGCGCGGTGGCTGTCGCGGGAGAGCTCGAGGGTCACGAGCCGCTCGTAGCCGACGTCGGTCAGGGCGGCGAGGACCGCGGGCAGGTCGACGTCGCCCTCGTCGAGCGGGAGGTGCTCGTGCACGCCCTTGCGCATCCCCTCCACGGCGACCGTGCCGAGGTGTGGGGCGAAGGCGTACACCGCCTCCTGCGGCAGGTACTGCCCCGACACCACGCAGTGGCCGGTGTCGAGGGCCAGCGTGAGCCCGTCGGCCTCGGCGGCCAGCCGCGCCCAGTCGTCGGCGTCCTCGACCAGCATCCCCGGCTCGGGCTCGAGGGCCAGCGCGTACGGCTCCGCGCCGTGGCTGTCGACCAGCGCCCGCACCCCGTCGCGCACCCAGCCCCACGCCTCGTCACGGTCGACCCCGGCCCGGGGCACCCCCGCCCAGAAACTCACGGCCTCGGCCCCGAGGATCCCCGCGAGGTCGCAGGCGCGCCGCAGGTAGGCGAGCCGCCGCTCGCGCCCCTGCACGTCGGGGGTGACGAGCGTCGGCTCGTGCTTCGCGCGGGGGTCGAGCAGGTAGCGCGCGCCCGTCTCCACGACCACGCCCAGCCCGAGGTCGTCGCAGCGCGCCCGGACCCGCTCGGCGAGGGCGGGGGCGTCGTCGGCGAACGGGTCGAGGTGGGCGACGTCGAGGGTCAGCGCGACGCCGCCGTAGCCGGTGTCGGCGAGGAACGCCAGCGCGTCGCCCAGCCGGTGGTGGGCGAGCCCGTTGGTGTTGTAGGCGTAGCGCAGCCGCGTCACGCCGGCGCTCCCGCCGCCTCGAGCACCTGCCCGACCACGTGCCGCCCCGGCTCGCGGTAGAGCGGGTAGAGCGGCCCGACCCGGCGCGCCGCGCCCTCGCGGTCAAACCAGGCGGGACCGCCGAGCCGCTCCTCGGCCTCGGCGGTCAGGTGCACGCGCGCCCACCCGCCGGGGTCGGCGCCGACGGCCGTGAGGTCGCCGAGCAGCCGCTCGACGCCCCGCTCCCCCACCCGGCCGTAGGACATCGTCTCGACCTCCAGCCCGGGCACGAGCACCTTCGCCGCCAGGGCGTCGCCGTCGCTCGGCTGCAGGTCGACGAGCACGTCGTACGGCGACACCGCGCCCACGAGGTGAGCCAGCACGGTGTCCGGGGCGTCGGCCGGCAGGGGCACGGTCGGCAGGTCCGTGAAGGGGACCGTCGAGCCGCGCGAGAACACGGTCGGGCGGAGCAGGTCGACGAGCGCGGGCGTGCCCAGCCGGGTCCAGTGGAGCATCGCCTGCAGCGCGCGGTCCTCCTCCACCAGCCGCTCCGGCGGGTGGCCGGTGAGCCAGCCGTCGAGGTAGCCCTCGGGCGTCGCCTGCCGGACCAGGTCGAGCGGCCCGTGCATGAACGCCTTGCGGCTCCGCGCGGCGGCGAACTCGTGCAGCGCCTTGCGGACGGCGACCTCACGGTCGGGGTGCGCGGCTTCGCCGCACGCGGTGGCCATGACGGGCACCGGCTCGTCACCGGCGCAGCCGACCGCGTGGACGACGACCACCCCGAGGTCGGTGCTGGCGAGCTTGACCATGACGTCGATGCCGTGCGCGCGGAGGCGGGCGAGCAGCGCCAGGGTGTCGGGGTCGGACACCCCCTCCAGGTCCACGACCGCGCCGCGGTCCATCGCCCGGAAGGAGGTCGTGTTGCCGTCGCGCTGCAGCACCTCGAGCAGCGCGTGGACGACCGCGCGGTCGACGTCGAACGCGGCGCCCTGACCGTTCGTGATGACGGTGGTGAGCCAGCCGTCGGGCGGCGCGGCACCCGGCAGGTCGTCGGGGGTGGAGGCGACGAGTTCGGCGGGGACGAGCACCTCCTCGCCGTCCCGGAGCCGCGTCATCGGCAGCCACTGCAGCGGCCGGTCGTCGTCGTACGGCGAACCCGCCTCCAGGCCGAGCGTCCGCGGGTCCTGCACGCGGTCGCGCCCGCGGGCGGCGGCGAGCTCGGCGTACGAGCCCTCCACCCGCGCCAGGTGCCGCAGCCGCCGCGCGGACAGGGCCATCTCCGCCATCTCGCCGAGGGCGCCCACCCGGGCCTCCTCGGCCGTGGCCCCGTACCCGAGGCCACTACCGCCCGGGTGGTCGGGGCCGCCGGGCAGTGCCGCAGAGTGCAGCGGCACGTCGAGCGGGTCGAGGTCACGAATCGGGAACTCCACGAGCCGGTCCGGGAAGGACGCGAGGTAGCGCGAGGCGGGGCCCGCTGGGGACTGCGCGCTCACGCGAGCTCCTCGAGCGGCACGGGCCCGGCGTTCGGCGGGCCGGCGAGCAGACGGTCGAGCAGGTTCAGCACGTGCTTCGTCGTGATCCCCGTGCCGAGCTCGAACGGGGTCGCGACCGCCTCGAAGTCCAGCCGCTCCAGGATCGAGCGGGTGTGGCGGACCTCGCCGTGCGAGAGCGGGATCTGCGCGTGGAAGGCCTTGTGGGCCGACAGGGCGACCGGCTGCCCGGCGTCGTCGAGGTCGATCTTCAGGGCGTCGCCGCAGAAGAGGATCCCGCGACGGCTGTCGTGCAGCACGCTGTGGCCGTCGAAGTGACCGCCCGTCCGGTGCAGAGTCAGGTCGGGCGCGAGCTCGAGCACCTCGTCGGCCGGCCAGGTCACCCGGAAGGCCTTGGTCCAGGTCAGGTCACGGACCCCGACCGCGACGACCGGCGGCTGCAGCGCCTCCTGCACCCGCCAGAGCGCCCCGTAGCCGTGCACGTGGGACGACGCGATGACCGCGAGCCCGCCGCGCCGCTCCAGCTCGGCGATCGCCTCGTCGGAGTACCACGGCGCGAACTCGAAGCCGACCAGCCCCAGCTCGGTCTCGATGACCCAGCCGTGGCTGTCGAGCCCCCAGCGCGGCGAGCACTGGAACTCGGTGATGCCGGGGCAGGAGGTCGGGCCCCACGAGGAGGTGACGGTCGCGTCGACCTCCTCGACCGTGGCGAACTCGAAACCGCGGTCGGGCAGCGCGTTGCGGACGTCGGCGCAGACGGGGCAGACCGTCGGCCCCGGCGCCGGCCAGCGCTGCCAGTGGCCACAGCTCGTGCACGAATAGGCGGGGTGCTGGGGCAGCAGCCCGCGGTAGGGGTTCGTCACGGCGTCGGTCCTCTCCTCGCGCTCGTGGTCGGGCCGTCGTGGCTCGACGGGGTCGCGCGTCGCAGACTGTCCAGCAGCAGCCGGTGCAGTCGCAGGTCGCGCTCGGGACTGTGGATCCACGGTGCACCGCCGCCCACGGCTGTGGAGAACGCCGCGAACTGTTCGGCGAACGGCGACGCGTCGCCGAATGGCACGGCTTCCGCCACCCGGCCGGGCGACGCGTCGAGGAACGTCAGCGACCCGCCGGCGGTCTGCCCCATCGTGTCGGCCGCGACGGCCAGCCCGTAGGTGCCGACGACCTCCAGGCGCCGCCGCGGCAGCGCGTCGGGGGTGTTGTAGGCCACGTGCAGGTCGACCAGCACCCCCGAGGCGGTCCTGCCGGCGAGCAGTGCGCCGTCGTCGACACCCCCCTGCACCGCGTAGTCGTGCACCCGGCCCTGCAGGACGGACACCAGGTCGACGACGTCCTCCCCCAGCAGCACGCCGACGAGGTCGAGCCCGTGCGGGGCGAGGTCGATCGCGGCGCCGCCGCCGGCCCGCGCGGGGTCGACCCGCCAGTTGTCATGCGGGCGGCCGTCGGGCGACCACTCGCCCGGGAGCCAGCAGCAGTACACGACCCGCACCGCCGTCACGTTCCCGAGCCGGGGCAGCAGGTCGCGCAGCGCCCGGTGGGCGGGGTGCCAACGCTGGTCGTACGCCGTGCCGAGCAGGACCCCCGCGGACTCGCACGCCTTGACCATCGCCTCGGCGTCCGCGACGTCGGCCGCGAGCGGCTTCTCGCAGAGGACGGCCTTCCCCGCCGCGGCCGCGGCCTCGACGAGGGGGCGGTGGGCGGCGTTCGGGGAGGCGACGTACACCGCCTCCAGGCCGGGGGTGGCGAGGAAAGCGTCCAGGTCGACGTGCCGGGGCGCGTCGACGGGAAGGCGGGCCATCGCTTCGGGCGAGCGGTCGTGCAGCGCGACGAGGCGCTGGCCGGCGGCCAGCAGCCCGGGCAGGGCGTGGTCGCGGGCAACCCAGCCGCAGCC
>JALYNB010000306.1 GCA_030773395.1 Actinomycetota bacterium | reverse complement strand
GTCGGCGTCGAAGCGGGCGATCACCTCGTGCGGGAGCCCGGCGAGCAGGTGCGCACCGGCCAGCGCTCCGGCGTGCGCGGCGTCGAAGTCGCCCGCGAGGTCGTGCACCAGCACCAGACCGGGCTGCCCGGCGGGCGCTGCGGCGGTGGCCTCCCGGGCGAGGAAGCGCTCGGCTTCGGGGAGGAGCTCGACGAGCTCCTCCGGTCGCTGGGCCACGGTCGAATCCCCTCGGCTCGGACGGGTCTGGGTCGGACTACCGCTGCAGCCCCGGAGGGGTCCTCGGCATTCCCGTCGATGCCGCCACGGTCACGCTTCCTGATCCTCCTCCGCCGGGTGGTTCCGTCGGTCGCCGGGCTCGACTCCCTCCTCGGCCTCCGCACCGCCTCCGCGGCCGGCGGGCGGCTGAGCGACTCGCTGACGGGTCAGCCGCGTGCCTGAGGAGTCGCTGACGATCTGGGCGCGCGTTCCGTCGGCATCGATCTCCGGGGACCGGCCGTCGAGCTGGTCACGTCCGTAGCGGTAAGCGACCGCGATCAGCGCCGTCACGGGCACGGCGAGGAAGGCGCCGATGATGCCCGCGAGGCTGCTGCCGGCCGTGACGGCGAGGATGACCACCGCCGCATGCAGGTTCAGCCCGCGGCCCTGGATGATCGGTTGCAGGACATTGCCCTCGATCTGCTGGACCAGCAGGACGATGCCGAACACGATCAGCGCCGTCGTGAAGCCGCTGTCGACCAGGGCGATCAGCACGGCGAAACCGCCTGCGACGAAGGCGCCGATGATGGGGATGAACGCGCCGAAGAACGTCAGCACGGCGAGGGGGAGGACCAGCGGGACGCCGAGGATCCAGAGGCCGACGCCGATGAAGAAGGCGTCAGCGAAGCCGACGATGGCCTGCTGACGGATGAACTCGGACAGCGTGGCCCAACTACGCATCGACAGGGCGGCAATGTGCGGCGCGGCCGGGGCACCGGTCTGCGCGGCCAGCCACGGCACCCAGCGCGGACCGTCCTTGAGGAAGAAGAACGTGAGCAGCAGAGCCAAGACCAGGTTGATCAGCCCGTTGCCGATGGCGGTGGCCCCGGTGAGCGCGTAGCCCGCGATGTTCTGGGCGTTGCCCTGGATCGAGTTGATCACGTCGTCCACGGCCCGGCCGATCTGCTCCTCACCGAGGTTGAACGGCGGGCCCGTCAACCACCCCTGCAACTGCTGCAGTCCTGCGCTGACACCGTCGGCGAGCTCCTGGATCTGCCGCACGACCGGCGGCGCGATGACGGCGAGGATGCCGATGAACGCCGCGAGGAATGCCAGCAGCACCACGGCCGCAGCCAGGGCCGGTGGGCACCGGTGCGCACGGAGAAGGCGGGTGAGCGGCCATAGGACGGTCGAGAACAGCAACCCCAGGACGACGGGCAGCAAGATCACCCACAGCTTGCCCACGACGTAGCCGACGACGATGACGCCGCCCACGATCAGCAGCAGCTCCGCGGATGCGACCGCCAGCGCTCGGCTGGCCCTGCGAAGCCTGCGGCCCCGGTCGGGAGAGGGCGGCGGGGCCACCGTCTCCGGGGGCGCGGCCGTCTCGTTCCGGCTGAGCTGGCCTCCGGGGGAGTCGGGATCCGGGTTCTCGCCGGATCGACCAGGTAGACGGAGCCTCATGTCGTCGATCAGAACACATTGCACCACTGGACCGGACGGTGCGGACTGTCGGTCCCCGGAAGTAGCGTCCCGGTATGCCGAAGATCGCGACCGCGGATCGAGTCGACCGGGACGCTCTGCTGGAGTTCCTGCGCCCCCGCCACCAGGCGGTTCTGCTGACCCGGAGGGGTTCGGGCGGCCTCCAGCTGTCCCCGGTCACCTTCGGTGTCGACGGCGAGGGCCGGATCGTGGTCTCCACCTATCCCCAGCGCGCGAAGGTGGCGAACGCCCGCCGGAATCCGGACGTCTCGTTGTGCGTCCTGTCGCCGGAGTGGGACGGCGCCTGGGTCCAGGTGGACGGTCGGGCGGAGGTGCTCGAGTTGCCCGAGGCGCTGGAACCGCTCATCGAGTACTACCGGTCGATCAGCGGGGAGCACCCCGACTGGGACGAGTACCGCGCCGCCATGACTCGTCAGGGGAAGGCGCTCCTGCGCATCACGGTCACCGCGTGGGGCCCGGTGGCCACCGGTGGGTTCCCGGCAGAGGGGGCCGACAAGCTCTGAGCCTTGCATCAGTCGGAGAAAGGTCCCAGACTTGCTGAGTGCCCTACGTGCTCACCGTCGACCAGCGGGCCAGCCGTCGGGGGCCCGACCGCGTGCCTGAGGCCCTCGCCCTGCTCGGCGGCGGCGTGGCTCCCGTGCTCGCCTTCGAGCGGACGGCGGGGGACGAGTTCCAGGGCGTCCTGGCCGACCCGGCGGACGTCGTGGACGTCGTGGTCCGGCTGGTCAGGCACGGGGGCTGGAGCATCGGCGTCGGAG
>JALYNB010000305.1 GCA_030773395.1 Actinomycetota bacterium | reverse complement strand
GGCCGACCCGGGGCGCGAGGTCGGGCAGGCGGGCAGCGGGGACGCCGCCCCGGAGCGGCTCGCCCGGATCATGTCCGGGGAGCCGCCGACCGGGCGCCGGGAGCCCGGGTCGACCCGGCACCCCTGGGACTGACAGAGCAGCCCAGGGGCGAGCGGCAGCCTCGTCCTACCGCTACCGGGGCCGGTGGGCGCTGGCGCCGTACGTCACGCGCGGGCTGCCCGCCTCGTGCGCGCCCATGTCGGGGGCGCTGCCCGCCACCCGCCCGGTGAAGCCGGGCAGCGGCACCCCCTTGTCGAGCCCGGGTGAGCCGCCGGCCAGCGAGAACAGGCCGCTGCGCGTCGCGTGGTCCATGCCCCAGCCGGAGACGTGGACCGGCGCGCCCTTGACGCCCCGGGACTCCGAGCCCCCGGTCGCCCGGATCAGGCCGTTGTAGAGGTCGTGGTTGAAGCTGTTGCTGCTCGACTTGGACACGTCGTCGACGCTCTCGGTGCCGGAGGCGGCACCGGTCTGGAAGATGTTGTTGCGGCTGACGGCGTTGCGCAGCACCCGCCCGTCAGCGGCCTGGACCGACTTGCGGGTCTGCGGTCCGGACTTCGGCTTCAGCACCGTGTTGTGGAAGAGGTAGACGCGCCCGTCGCCGTAGAACCGGTCGCCCGACTTCTTGCCGCCCATCTTGAACATGGCCTGGCCCCACGTCGCCGAGCTGTGCCCGCGGGAGACGTCCTGGACGTTGCGCCAGGCGTAGGTGGGGCCGAGGGAGACGGCGGCCATGCCGAAGGAGTGGCGGATCTCCGTCTGGTAGTTGTCCCAGATGCGGACGTTCATCCCGCCGCCCTCGGCCTCGATCCCGTCGTCCCAGGCGTAGGCGATGTAGTTCCCGTAGACGTCGCTGTCCCTGCCGGGGAAGCCGTTGTAGCCGAAGTTCGCGGTCGCGCCGAGGGCGTCGTTGAAGCGGTGCGTCGCGTCGCCGACGACGTCGTTGTGCCGGATCACGTGGTTGCCCTTGCCCCGTCGCAGGGTCACACCCTGCGGGCCCTGGGGGTGGTAGCTGCCGTTGTGCTTCTGGTCCCAGCTGTTGGCGGTGGTGCGGGGCTGCGTGATCCGGTTGCCCTGGACGACCACGCGGGTCAGCTTCTCCGACTCGGAGTAGACGGCGGAGTCGAGGTTGCGGCCGAAGTTGGTGGAGTCCTTCGACCCCCACCCGGTGATGGTGTTGCGCTCGATCACGACGTCGTGGACGTCGTCGGTGGTGTCCTTGCCGAGCTGGATGCCGTGCCGCCTCGCGCCGTTGAGGGTCAGCCCGCGGATGATGACGTATGACGAGTCGGTCAACCGGATGTTGTAGTCGTACTCACCCTTGACGTCGATGGTGGCCGGGCCGCCGCCGGGTCCGGTGATGAGCAGGTAGCCCGACGGCGAGCCCTTGCGCTGGACCTGCAGCGGCTTGGACGAGGTCGCCGGCAGCTCGACGACCTGCCCGACCGGGAACTCCTCGGCCCAGGTCCTCACACGGCTGGTGACCGTGGTGTCCGTGCCGCTCAGCGCGAGCCGCACCTCGTACGTCGTGCCCGGTGCCAGCTCGACGATGCTGCCGCGGTACTCCGCTGGCCGGCCCCCGAGCTTGCGCCCGTCGAACCAGAGGTCCTGGCCCTGCCGCCATGACGACTCACCTGAGGGGCGGTAGCTCACCGTCGCGCGCTTGCTCGCGGACCCGCCGCTGGGCTGCCAGTAGACGCTGACAGAGGTGAACGTCGAGATGAGCGCCGGGGCCGTCGCAGCACTCGCCACGGCGGGGAGTGCCACCAGGGGCGGGGCGAGCAGGGCCAGGGCGGCCAGGAGCGCGACGAGGCGACCCTTCACAGGGGGACCTTTCGTTGAGGGTCGCGCCACGGGCACGGCTCAGGGCTGGACGTCGTGTCAGTCGGACGTGCGCGGGCGACCTGTGGGGAACGGCGGCGGGGTGCAGGCGCGCGGTGGCGGCGCCACGGGTGGGCGGGAACGCGGTCAGAGGGGGGTCGGCAGCAGGGGACGTGCGAGCATCGCCGCTACCGGTTCACCCGTCCGGAGGATCGCCCTAGACGCGTGCTTGCGGGATTATGCACGCTTTCAGGTGAGGTGGTCCACCTCGTCCCGGTCTGCACCGACGTCTCCTCGACCGCCGCCGGTGAGTCCTGCCCTGCTCGAGCAGTCATCCGGAGCAGCGCGGCCACTCAGCGCCGCGAATCCGCTCCCGAGGAGACCACATGCCCACCGTCACCTCCGCCGCGGTGCGACGATCGCCTACGAGGCCACCGGTCGGGGGCGGCTCTCGTCCTCGTGGACGGCGCGCTGTGCTGGCGGGCGAACGGACCCGCGAGACCCCTCGCCGCGGCGCTCGCGGACCGCTTCACCGTCGTCACCTACGACCGGCGCGGTCGCGGCGACAGCGGCGACGCCCCCGGCAGTTACTCCGTCGACCGCGAGGTCGAGGACCTGGCGGGTGGTGGTCGCGGCAGCGGGCGGATCGGCGCACGTCTTCGGGCAGTCCTCCGGGGCGGCGCTGGCGTTGGAGGCCGCGTCCCGGCTGGAGGGGATCACCCGGCTCGCCGTGTACGAGGCTCCCTTCATCGTCGACGACAGCCACCCGCCACGCCCGGCCGACCTGCGGGACCGGATGGAGGCGCTCGTCGAGGCCGACCGTCGCTCGGACGCGGTGCGCCTGTTCCTGCGGACGGTCGGCCTCCCGGCCCCGGCCGTCGCGGTCATGCGGCTGCTCCCGCTGTGCGGAGGCTCACGGGCGTCGCCACGCGCCGCGCGCAGAAGACCAGCGCGACGACCAGCGGGTCCAGCAGGACGGCGAGCCCGAGGGCCAGCGGGAGCGCGCCCGTCGAGCCGAGCGCGAC
>JALYNB010000304.1 GCA_030773395.1 Actinomycetota bacterium | reverse complement strand
GCCCTGCGGCGCCGGCTGCGCAGCCGCGGCGCCCGGGCGGTGGACGGGACGGGCGGCGCCGCGGTGTCCGTCGTCGCGCTGCTGCTCGTGGCCTGGCTGTTCGGCACTGCGGTCAACGCCTCGCCGTTCCGCGGGACGGCGGAGGCCGTGCGGGGGTCACGGGTGCTCACCGGCGTCGACGACGTGCTGCCGCCCGCGGCCGCCGTCCTCGCTTCGACGCTGCGTCAGGTCGTGGACACGCGGGTCTTCCCCGAGGTGTTCGGGGGGCTCCGGCCGCCGTCGCTGGCGCCGGCGCCGCCGCCCGACCCGGCCCTGCTGACCAGTCCCGCAGTCCAAGCTGCAGCCGACTCGGTGGTGCGGGTCTTCGGGCTGCGGGCGGCCTGCGACGGGGGGTCGACGGGGTCCGGATTCGTCTTCGCGCCCGAGCGCGTGATGACGAACGCGCACGTCGTGGCGGGGGTGCGGGACCCGGCGGTGGCGCTCGGTGACCGCACGTACGACGCGACCACCGTCCACTTCGACGCCGAGGTCGACGTCGCGGTGCTCGCCGTCCCGGGGCTCGGCGCGCCGCCGCTGGCCTTCGCCGGGCCGGCGGAGCGCGGCGCCGACGCGGTCGTGGTCGGGCACCCGGGTGGTGGGCCGTTCACCGCCACGCCCGCGCGTGTGCGCCAGGAGCTGGACGCGCGGGGGCTGGACATCTACGGGTCGGACCCGGTGGTCCGCGAGGTCTACGCGCTGGTGTCCGCCGTCCGGCCGGGGAACTCCGGGGGGCCGCTCCTCGACGAGACCGGCGACGTGTACGGCGTCGTCTTCGCGGCCGCCGCGGACCAGACGGACGTCGGCTACGCGCTCACCGCGGACGAGGTCGCCGACGCCGCAGCAGCGGGTGCGGCGACGGGCCGGGAGGTGGGCACCGGACCTTGTGCGTGAGCGAGTCCACCCTGTCTCGGGTCGCTCCCGACGACCGCCGGACTCCCGGGGCTCCTGCCCGGTCCGCGGGGCTCAGCGGGTCAGGCGGAGCGACCCGTCGTCCGGGAGGCCGCGCGCCCACGCCAGCAGCTCGGCGTCGACCCGCTCGGGCACCTCCTGAGCGCTGAAGTGGCCGACCCCCTCGAGCGGCCGCCACGTGTAGGGGGCGCGCACCCAGCGTCCCGAGCCGGCCGCGGTCTCCGGCAGGTAGACGGGGTCGAGGGTGCCGTGCAGTTGCAAGGTCGGCACCGCGACGCCCCGCCGCAGCGCCCGTGCCCAGCGGGCCCCGTCGGGACGCACCAGCGACCTCAAGGCCCAGCGGTAGTACTCGAGCGCGAGGTGGGCGGTCTTCGGCAGGAGCATGGCGTCGCGGAACCGCCGCTCGACGTCAGGCGGCGGCCAGCCCGGGCTCGACCAGTCGCGCAGTGCCGACCCGACCCAGGCGGCGCCGTCCTTCGTCAGCATCCGCTCGGCGAGTCGGGGCGTCTGGAAGGCGAAGACGTGCGTGGCCGCCGCGCGCTGCCGACGGTCGGCGAGCAGGCCGGCACGCAGCCGGAGGGGGTGTGGGGTGTCGAGCACCGCCACGCCGCGGACGAGCTCGGGGTGCACGGTGGCGACCGACCAGGCGATGAGCCCGCCCCAGTCGTGGCCGACCAGCAGGCAGCTGCGCTCGCCGAGCGCCCGGACCAGCCCGGCCACGTCCGCGGCGAGCGTGAAGCCGTCGTACCCGCGGGGCGGCTTGTCACTGGCCCCGTAGCCGCGCAGGTCCGGCGCGACGGCCCGGAAGCCGGCGGACGCGAGGCTGACCAGCTGCTCGCGCCAGGCCCACCAGAACTCGGGGAAGCCGTGGAGCAGCAGCACGAGCGGTCCGTCGCCGCACTCCGCCACGTGGAAGCGGGCACCGTTGGCGCTCACCTCACGGTGCGCCCACGGGCCGTCGACCAGGACGACGGACTCCTCGTTCGGCGGGGCCCCAGGGGCCGTCACGAGGCGGGGCCCCGCTGCCTGGGACCCTGCCGGCCGGGCTCCCCCGGGCCGGGGCCCCGCCGCAGTGCGCTCAGCGGCGCGTGACCGCGGCCCCGGCGGTCGGGTTCTTGGCCAGCGCGAGGTCGTCCTTCACTGCCTGCACGGTCCGCCGCGGCGGGCCGACGTTGACGAGCCGCTTCCTGGCCATGAGGGCGAAGACCCCGGCGAGCAGCGCGAACAGGAGCCCGACCAGGGCGAAGGCCAGTGACCGCGGCATGAAGTGGTCGAGCAGCCAGGCGAAGGCCAGCGAGAAGAACAGGAACACGAACAGACCGAGGAAGGCCGCCGCGCCCAGCAGGCCCGCGCCGAGGCCGGCCCCCTTGACGGTCTGGGAGACCTCGGCCTTGGCGAGCTCGAGCTCCTTGCGGACGAGCAGCGACACCTGCTGGGTGGCGTCGGACACGAGGGTGCCGAGGCTCTGCTCCTGGCCCTCGGTGCCCCGCTGGGCCGGCTGTCCGGTCGCGTAGAATGTGGTGTCCGTCACCTGCGTGCTCACGGTCGGTCTCCTCGCAGCCGCGTACACGCCGGTCCCGCACGGCTCGGTGCTCGGGCCGGTGCTCGGGTCGGTGTGCGCGGCAGTCGTCGGGTGCGGGTCAGTGCTGCACAGGATGGGGGCGACCGCCGCGATGCGTCGCGGGCCACGCCGCGCACATCCGGAGACACCACCGCCGGTGCGGAGCCGCCGGGGCCGCTCTGGGTCGCCGTTACCCCCGCGCCGTGCGCAGCAACCCGGGGGTGACGGCGGTCGCTGCGGGACAGGACGGTACTCTGCGGACAGGTGAGCCGGGAAGTCTGGTCGGCGGGCGATGCCCCGTGCCCTGACGGGCGCCGCCCCGACCGCCAGGAGGACCTGACGTGCTCGCCCTCCTCGTGCTCCACGCCGCGCTGGCGGTCTGCGCGCCGGTGCTGGCGCGCGCGCTCGGGCCAGGTCGGGCGCCTCTCGTCTTCGTGGGGATGGCGGTCGCGCCCGCGGTCACGACGGTCTGGGCGGCCCGGCAGGGGGCCGCCGTGCTCCGCGGCGAGCCCGTCGAGCAGACCCTGTCGTGGGTCCCCGGCCTCTCGCTCGACCTCGCGCTCCGGCTCGACCCGCTCTCGCTGCTGATGCTCACGCTGGTGTCCGGCGTGGGGACGCTGGTGTTCCTCTACTGCCCGTCGTACGTGGCAGGGCACAGCGGGGGCGAGGGCCCGCGGGCGGTCGCCCAGACGGCCCGGTTCGCGGGTGTCCTGCTGGCGTTCTCCGGGGCGATGGTGGGCCTCGTCCTCGCCGACGACCTGCTCTCGCTCTACGTGTTCTGGGAGGCCACGAGCGTCACGTCCTTCCTGCTCGTCGGGCTGGACGACGAGAAGCAGGCGAGCCGCGGCGCGGCCCTGCAGGCGCTGCTCGTCACGACGCTCGGCGGGCTCGCGATGCTCGTCGGCTTCGTGATGCTGGGCGAGGCCGCGGGGACCTACCGCGTCTCCGCACTGCTCGAGGCGCCGCCCACCGGCGGACTCGTCCCGGTCGCGCTCGTGCTGGTGCTGCTCGGGGCGTTCACGAAGAGCGCCCAGCTGCCGTTCCACCCGTGGCTGCCGAGCGCGATGGCGGCGCCGGCGCCGGTGTCGGCCTACCTGCACGCCGCGGCCATGGTGAAGGCGGGGGTCTACCTCGTCGCGCGCCTCACGCCGGGCTTCGGCGACGAGGCCCTGTGGACCCCGCTCGTCGTCACGGTGGGGCTCGCCACGATGCTCGTGGGCGGTTACCGGGCGCTGCGCCAGAACGACCTCAAGCGACTGCTCGCCTTCGGCACCGTGAGCCAGCTCGGCTTCCTCGTGGTGCTGGTCGGCGGGGGCACCCGCGAGACCGCGATGGCCGGCGCCACGCTCCTGCTCGCACACGGCTTCTTCAAGTCGACGCTGTTCCTCACCGTGGGCCTGGTCGACACGCAGACGCACACCCGCGACCTGCGCGACCTGGCCGGGCTCGGCCGACGGATGCCGTGGGTGGCCGGCGCTGCGGGACTGGCCGCACTGTCGATGGCGGGCGTCCCGCCGCTGCTCGGTTTCGTCGCCAAGGAGGCGGCGTACGAGGCCTACCTCCACGGGGGCGCCGCCGGGCGCCTCGTGCTCGCCGGGCTCGTCGCCGGGTCGGTGCTGACGTTCGCGTACTCGGCGCGCTTCCTCCACGGCACCTTCGCGGACAAGGGGGACGCACCCTCCGACGCCGTCGCGCACGCCTCGCCTCCGTCGGCGCTCTTCAGCGCCCCGATCCTCGTGCTGGGCGTCTCGGGGCTGGTGGTCGGGCTCGCCCCGGCGCTGGTCGACCCGCTGGTGCAGGGCACCGCCGACCTGCTCGAGCCGGCCGAGGAGCACCTCGCGCTCTGGCACGGGTTCACGCCTGCGCTCGCGCTCTCGTTGCTCACGATCGTCGCCGGCCTCGCCCTCTTCGTCGTCCGCGACCCGGTCGCCCGGCTGCAGACGCGCCTGCACACGCGTCCGGTGTCGGCCGTGGATGCCGACCGGGCCTACCACGGCGCCGTGCTGGGCTTGGACGTGCTGGCCGCCCGGACGACGGGCCTGGTGCAGACCGGGTCGCTGCCGGCGTACCTGGCCGTCACGCTCGTGACCCTGCTCGTGCTGCCGGGCACGGCCCTGCTCGCGGCCGGCGGCGTGCCGGCGACAGTGCGCCCGTACGACACCCCGCTGCAGCTCGCCGTGGTCCTGGCCGTCGTCGTCGCGGCGTTCGCGACCGTGCGGGCCTCCCAGCGCTTCACCGCGGTGCTCTTCCTGGGCGCGGTCGGCTACGGCGTCGCGGTGCTGTACGTCGTCCAGGGCGGCCCGGACCTCGCGCTCACGCAGTTCCTCGTCGAGACGCTCTCGCTGGTCATCTTCGTGTTCGCGCTGCGCCGCCTGCCGGCGTCCTTCTCCAGCCGGTCCTCCCGGCGGGTGCAGCTGGTGCGCGCCCTCGTCGCCGGCGCGGTCGGGGTCTTCGTCACCGTCTTCGCGGTCGTCGCGGTCGCGGCCCGCACCGCACCGCCCGCCAGCCAGGCCTTCCTCGACCTCGCCGCTCCGAAGGGCGGTGGCAACAACGTGGTCAACGTGATCCTCGTCGACTTCCGCGGCTTCGACACGCTCGGCGAGATCACGGTCGTGGCCCTGGCGGCGATGGGCATCGCGAGCCTCGTCCTTGCCGGCCGCAGGGCGCGTGGCGAGAGCGCCCCGGCCACGGC
>JALYNB010000303.1 GCA_030773395.1 Actinomycetota bacterium | reverse complement strand
GCGCAAGATGCTCGCCGCGCTGCCGTCCTGACCTCGGCCTGGCCGGGGCGGGGTCAGGCCTGCTGGAACGTGAACAGCGTCGCGGGGTCCTCCACCGTGGTGGCGGTGATGCCGACGGGCGCGCCGTTCTCGTCCTCGGCACTGCAGGTCGTGACCTGGCCCAGGTCCTTCTCCGCGACGGTGGGGCAGTCGACCTCGTAGAGCCGGACCCCCTGAGCGCGGAACGCCTGGTAGGCCCGCGCCGCCACGTCGGTGCCGGTGGCGTAGGGGAGGGCGTCGGCCGCCGCGGCCTGCTTCGCCTGGTGCGTGTCGAGGGCAACGAACCCACTCCCGCCGAGCAGCCCGACCACCAGCAGGCCGACGGCGACCTTCTTGCCCTTGCCGCGACCGGCCCGCTTCGCGGGCTTGGGCGGCTTCGGCGTGTCCTCGGACTTCTTCTTCTTGCCCATCGTCGTGACCTTCCCGTCCGTGGGACGTCCGGGCCGTCCGGACGTGTCCCCCAGGTCATCGGCGCCGCGGGGCCCGCGACTGCACCTGCCGCCCTGGGCCGTCCGGGTGGCCCTGCGTCCGGGTGGCTCGGGCCGTCCCGCTCGTCGGACGGGGTCAGGCGGGGTCGGCCGCGCGCCGGTCGAGGTCGAGCGGCACCCGGCCGACGACGGTCAGGCCGTAGCCCTCCAGCCCGCCGCGCCGCAACGGGTTGTTGGTGAGCAGGCGCATGCTGCGCACGCCCAGGTCGACGAGGATCTGCGCCCCGGTGCCGTAGTCGCGGCTATCGGCGGGCCGGCCGTGCTCCGACGCCGGCGGCTCGGCCGGGTCGCCGGCGTCCAGCCGCTCGTAGTCGGCCAGCTTGTGCAGCACGCCCGCGCCGCCCGACCGGTCCTGCCCGCGCACGTAGAGCACGACGCCGCGCCCCTCCCGCGCGACGGCCGCGAGCGACGCCTCGAACGACGGCCGGCAGTCGCAGCGGGTCGAACCGAAGACGTCGCCCATCAGGCACTCCGCGTGGACGCGGACGAGGACGTCCGACCCGTCCCCGAGGTCGCCGCGAACGAGCGCGACGTGGTCGGCGCCGTCGAGCAGGCCGCGGTAGCCGACCGCCCGGAACTCCCCGTGCGCGGTCGGCATGCGCGTCTCGGCGACGGCGACGACCTGCTTCTCCGTCCGCCGCCGGTGCGCGATCAGCGCGGCGATGGACACCAGCACGAGGTTGTGCTCCCGGCAGAACTCCCGCAGCTCGGGCAGGCGGGCCATCGTGCCGTCCGCGTTGGCGATCTCGCAGATGACGCCGGCGGGGGCGAGTCCCGCCAACCGGGCCAGGTCGACACCGGCCTCGGTGTGCCCGGGCCGGCGCAGCACGCCGCCCGGCTTGGCCCGCAGCGGGAACACGTGCCCCGGTCGCACGAGGTCGCGGGGGGTGCTGGCCCGGTCGACCAGCACCGCGATCGTGCGCGCCCGGTCGGCCGCGGAGATCCCGGTGGTCACGCCCTCGCGGGCGTCGACGCTGACGGTGAAGGCCGTGCCCATGCTCTCGGTGTTCTGCGGGGTCATCTGGCCGAGGTCGAGGGCGTCGAGGCGCTCGCCCTCCATCGGCACGCAGAGCAGCCCACGGCAGTGCGTCATGGCGAAGGCGACGAGCTCCGGTGTGGTCCGCTCGGCGGCCCAGACGATGTCGCCCTCGTTCTCGCGGTCCTCGTCGTCGACGACGACGATCGCTCGGCCCGCCGCGATCTCGGCGAGCGCCTCCTCGACGGTCGCGAACACGCTCTCCGCCGGTGTCTGCGTGATCCTCACCGGGTCTCCTGTCGCGCCTGCCCGCCGCGAGCGGAGCAGGGCTCGGGAGCGCGTCGGGGCCTCGTCGTCGCGGGCAGTCTGGCACGCGGGCGGCTTCCGGGCAGATCCCGGCCGGCCTTTGGCGGTCGCGGCCGGGCCGGGGCCGGCGCGGCAGTTCGCCCACCTGTCCGACCCGCGGTTCCGGACGTTCGGCGGCAGTGCCCGCTGGGTCGACGGGCGGCTGGTGGCGCTGGCGAACCAGGGCAGGAGGGCTGGTGTTCACGCCCCGGTGACCGGACCGGTCACGTCTCGTCGCGCCAGGCGTCCTCCCGCACCGCCCAGGAGTGCCCGACGGGGCCGCGGCCGGCGCCGAGCGGGAAGCTGTCGGCGACGGCGCGGGTGACGACGGCCTTGCCCATCCGTACGGCGTCCTCGGGGTCGAGGCCGCGCGCCAAGCCGGCGCAGGTCGCGGCGGCGAGGGTGTCGCCGGTGCCGTGGGTGTGCGTGGCGTCGTACCGGGGGGCCGACAGCTCGACCTCCCGCTCCCCGTCGAAGAGCAGGTCCACCGCCTGCTCGCCGGAGAGGTGGCCGCCCTTGACGAGGACCCACTGCGGCCCGAGGGCGTGCAGGGCGCGGGCGGCCTCCGCCATGCCGTCGCGGTCGCGCACCTCGACGCCGACCAGCAGGCGGATCTCGTTGATGTTCGGGGTGACGAGCGTGGCGATCGGGAACAGCCGCTCGCGCAGGGCGGCGAGGGCGTCGGGGTGCAGCAGCGGGTCGCCGTGCTGCGACGCGCAGACCGGGTCGACGACGAACCGGTCGATCCCGAGCCGCTGCACGGTGTCCGCGACCGCTTCGATGATCGGCGCGGAGGCGAGCATGCCGGTCTTCGCCGCGCCGACGCCGATGTCGGTGGCGACCGCCTCGATCTGCTCGGCGACGGCGTGCGGGGGGAGCTCGTAGAACCCGGACACCCCGAGCGAGTTCTGCACGGTGACGGCGGTGATCGCGCTCGTGCCGTGCACGCCGCAGGCGAGGAACGTCTTCAGGTCGGCCTGCAGGCCCGCGCCGCCACCGGAGTCGGAGCCGGCGATCGTCAGCGCGCGGGGCGGGGGGCTGGTCCTCACGCCGCGGCGCCCGAGGGGAGCGGCCCGGAGGGGAGCAGCACCTTGCGGCCGGCGACGCGGCCCGCGCGCAGGTCGTCCAGAACGCGCCCGACGTCGTCCAGCGGGGTGGTCTCGTGCACGACCGTGCGCAGCAGCCCCCGCGCGGCGAGGTCGACGGCCTGGGCGAGCTCGGCGTGCGTGTTGCCGACGGAGGTGAGCACCCGCTGCTCGGGCACGACGAGCGCGAGCGGGTCCAGGGCGATCCGGTCGAAGCTGTAGCCGACGTAGACGAGCGCCCCGCGCTTGCCGAGGGCGGCCAACGACTGGCCGCCCGTGTCCGCCGTACCCACGAGCTCGAAGACCGCGTCGGCGCCCGCCCCCCGGGTCGCCTCGCGGACCTGCTCCCCGACCGGTCCGGCGGTGGCGTCGACGGGAACGTCGGCGCCGAGCTCGCGGGCCAGCCGGAGCTTCTCCGCCGAGCGGCTGACCGCCAGCACCCGCACCCCGCGCAGCCGCAGCACCTGTACGAGCGCCAGTCCGACGCCGCCGCAGCCGCAGGAGTGCAGGTAGTGGACGGCCACGCGGTCGCCGGCCGTGAGGCCCGTGACCCCCGGCCCGGTCGCGGCGACCGTCCCGGCGACCTCATGACCGAGCGTGATCGGCGTCGTCGCCGGACTGAGGAGCCCGTCGAGGAAGTGCAGCTCGGTGCCGCAGACCCCGGCGGCCGCGACCCGCACGAGCACCTCGCCCGGGCCGGGCTCCGGCCGCGGGACGTCCTCGACGACGACGGGTCGGTCGACCCCGTGGAACCGCGCAGCGCGCACCTTCGTCTCCCTACGCCGGCATTACCCGGTCAGGTCCTGCGGTCGACGGCCGCCAGCCGCCCTCTCAGCCCGCTGCGTGCGAGCTCCCGCGATCGGTCGGCGCAGCGTAGCGGGGAGGGGGGTGAGGAGGGTCACCGCCGACGGGGTGCGGCCTGCGGGCACGGGCGGCGCACGATGGCGTCCGTGCCCGCTGCTCCCGGCTCGCCACCAGGTCCTCCCTTGGCCGGCATCAGCACCACCGACCCCGCCTTCCGACGCGTCGCGGTGGCCCTGTTCCTCGCCGGGGTCGCGACCTTCGCCGGCCTCTACGCGACGCAGCCGCTCCTGCCGCTGCTCGCCTCGGAGTTCGGGGTGTCGGCCGCGGCGTCGGCGCTGTCGGTCTCGCTGACGACGGCCACGCTCGGGATCGGCCTGCTCGTCGCCGCCCCGGTGTCGGAGGTCCGGGGACGGACGGTGCTCATCACCGGGTCGCTCCTCACGTCGTCGGCCCTGGGGATCGTCTGCGCGTTCGCCCCCGGGTGGCCGGTGTTGCTGGTCCTACGGGCGCTGGAGGGGTTCGCGCTCGCGGGGCTCCCGGCGGTCGCGACGGCGTACCTGCGGGAGGAGGTCGCGGGGGAGGCGTACGCGCGCGCGACCGGGCTGTACATCGCCGGCACGGCGATCGGCGGGATGGCCGGACGGCTGGTCGCGGGTGGTGTCGCCGAGGTCGCCGGGTGGAGGGGCGCCGTCGCCGCGGTCGGGGGGATGACCCTGCTCTGCGCCCTGGCGGTCACCCGGCTGCTGCCGCCGTCGCGCGGCTTCGTCCCGTCGCCGGCCGACCCGCGGGCGCTTCTGCGGCGGTACGGCGTCCTGCTCGCCGACCCCGTGCTCCTCGGTCTGTACGCGATCGGCGCGACGCTGATGGGGGCGTTCGTCGCGGTCTACAACGCGCTGGGGTTCCGGCTGGAGGCGGCGCCCTACGCGCTGTCCGTCGGTGCAGCGGGGCTCGTATACCTCGTCTACCCGCTCGGCTCGGTCGGGTCCGCGCTCGGCGGCCGGGCCGCCGGCCGGTTCGGCAACCGCCCGGTCGTGCCGGTGGGGATCGCGGTGATGGCCGCCGGGATCCTGCTGACGCTCGCCGCGCCGCTGCCGGTGGTCGTGGCGGGGACGGCGCTGATGACGTTCGGGTTCTTCGTCGCCCACGCGGTGGCCAGCGGCTGGGTGGCCGCGCGCGCCGCGGTCGGGGCCGGGGGACCCGGGCAGGCCGCGTCGCTCTACCTGCTCGCCTACTACGGCGGCTCGTCCGTGGCGGGGGCGCTCGTCGGCACGGCCTGGACCGCTGGCGGGTGGCCGGCAGTCGTCGCGCTGACGGGGTCGCTGGCCGGGGTGGCGGCGCTGCTGGCCCTCGCCCTGGTGCGGACGCGGAGCCTGGCGCCGCCCGCCCGCTAGCCGGAGTGACCGGCCCCGGCCCCCTGACGGGGCTGCCAGCCGAGCGCCGGGCCCAGCGACCCGGCCATGTCGGAGAGGATCTGCACGTAGTCGTCGGAGTCGAAGCTGAACGGCAGCGCGAAGACCACCTCCCGCACGGCGCGGAACCCCGCGTGGGCGTACAGGGCCTCGGCGATCTGCTCGCCCGTGCCGATGAGGTCGCGGGCGAAGAGCATCCGCGCGGGGCCCTGGGGTGACGTGGTGCGCGGGGTGCGCGCGTCGACGTACGCCTGGTACTTCGCCTTCTGCTCGGGCGTCGCGGTGTCGGTGGGGATGACGACGAGCCCCTGGGAGACGCGGGCGGCCTCGCCCGCGGGGGAGGCCGCGCGGAACGCCTCGATGTGCGAGAGCTGGATGTCGGGGAAGTCCTCGGACTCCTCGGCCTTGACGACGCTGCTCGTCAGGAAGTTCATGCCGTGCTCGCCGGCCCATTGGGCGGAGCGCAGGCTCGCGCCCCCGTACCACATCCGCGACCGCAGGCCCGGCGAGTGCGGCTGCACCCGGTCGGAGAAGTCCTCGATGCCGACCCGCCCGGAGAACGGGCTGGCCTGCTCGCCGCCGACGAAGCGCAGGAGGCGCAGCACCCGCTCGTAGGTGAAGTCCTCGACGTCCGCGGTGTCGGGGTAGAGGGCAGCCCTCACGTCGTCCCAACGCATCGGGGGGCCGACGCTGACGCCGGGGTTCATGCGGCCGCCGGACAGGACGTCGACGGTGGCGAGGTCCTCGGCGAGCCGCAGCGGGTTCTCCCACGCGAGCGGGGTGACCGCGGTGCCGAGCTCGATCCGCCGCGTGCGCTGCGTGGCGGCGGCGAGGACGGCGACCGGCGAGGAGATGCCGTACTGCAGGTGGCGGTCGCGCAGCCACGCGCTGTCGAAGCCGAGCCGCTCGCCCAGCTCGATGACCTGCAGCGTCGTCTCGTGGCCCTGCGCTGGGTCGGCCGGGTCGAACAGGCCGATCGTCAGGAAGCCGAGCCTCTCGAGGGGCTCTCCGAATGAGGGCATCGTGGGTCTCCTGCGCGCGGTCGTGGGCAAGACGTCGGGCATGCCGAACCGTCTCGCCGAGTCGACGAGCCCTTACCTGCTGCAGCACAAGGACAACCCTGTCGCCTGGTACGAGTGGGGGCCCGAGGCCTTTGAGGCGGCCCGGTCGCGGGACGTGCCGGTGCTGCTGTCGGTGGGCTACGCGGCCTGTCACTGGTGCCACGTCATGGCGCACGAGTCGTTCGAGGACGAGGCGACCGCGGCCGTCATGAACGAGCGGTTCGTCAACGTGAAGGTCGACCGCGAGGAGCGGCCGGACGTCGACGCCGTCTACATGGAGGCCACGCAGGCGCTGACCGGGCACGGCGGCTGGCCGATGACGTGCTTCCTCACGCCGACGGGGGAGCCGTTCCACTGCGGCACCTACTTCCCGCCGCGGCCGGTGCAGGGGATGCCGTCGTTCCTCCAGGTGCTGGAGGCCGTCGACCGCACGTGGCGGGAGCGGCGCGACGACGTCGTCACGTCCGGCAAGGAGATCGTGGCCCGGCTCGGCGCGATGTCGACGCGACAGGCGCTCGGGCAGGCGGCGGGCGCGGGGGTCACCGCGGACCAGCTGGACGCCGGGGTCACGGCGCTCACGGGGCAGTACGACGCCGCGCGGGGCGGCTTCGGGGGCGCGCCGAAGTTCCCGCCGTCCATGGTGCTCGAGTTCCTGCTGCGGCACGTGGCGCGCACCCGCGACGCCCGCGCGGCGCGGATGGCCGAGGGCACGTTCGAGGCGATGGCCCGCGGCGGGATGTACGACCAGCTCGGCGGCGGCTTCGCCCGCTACTCCGTCGACGCCGACTGGGTCGTGCCGCACTTCGAGAAGATGCTTTACGACAACGCGCTGCTGCTGCGGGCCTACGCGCACTGGTGGCGGCAGACCGGGTCGGCGCTGGCGGAGCGGGTGACGCGGGAGACCGCGGAGTTCCTCCTGCGCGACCTGCGGACGGCCGAGGGCGGCTTCGCCTCCGCCCTCGACGCGGACACGCCCGTGGTCATGCCCGACGGCCGCACCCACGGAGAGGAGGGCCTGACCTACGTCTGGACGCCGGCCGAGCTGCGCGCGGTCCTCGGCTCGGCGGACGGTGCGTGGGCGGCGTCCCTGTTGTCCGTGACGGACGAGGGCACGTTCGAGCACGGCGCCTCGGTGCTGCAGATGCGCCGCGACCCCGACGACCTCGCCCGCTGGGCGTCGGTGAAGGAGCGGCTGTGGGACGTACGGCGGGCGCGGCCGCAGCCCTCCCGCGACGACAAGGTGGTCGCGGCGTGGAACGGGCTGGTGATCGCCGGCCTGGCTGAGGCCGGGGCGCTGCTCGACGAGCCGCGGTGGGTGTCCGCGGCGCGAGACGCGGCCGTGCTGCTGGAGCGGCTTCACCTCGTCGACGGGCGGCTGCGCCGCACCTCGAAGGACGGAGTCGTGGGGTCCGGCGCCGGGGTGCTCGAGGACCACGGCGACGTGGCGGAGGGTCTGCTGGCGCTCGCCGCGGTCACCGGCGAGGGCCGGTGGGTGGGGTTGGCCGGCGACCTGCTGGAGGTGGTGCTGACCCGCTTCGGCGACGGTCAGGGCGGCTTCTACGACACGGCGGACGACGCGGAGGCCCTCGTACGCCGACCGCAGGACCCGACAGACGGCGCCACCCCGTCCGGGTCCTCGTCGGCCGCCGGGGCGCTGCTCACCCACTCGGCGCTCACCGGCTCGACTCGTCACCGCGAGGCCGCGGAGTCGGCGCTCGGCGTGGTCGCCGCTCTCGTGCAGCGGCAGCCGCGCTTTGCCGGGGGGGCGGCCGCGGTGGGGGAGGC
>JALYNB010000302.1 GCA_030773395.1 Actinomycetota bacterium | reverse complement strand
GAGCGGCGCCGCCTCGCCCACCTCGGCGGCCTGCTCCTCGCGGCCTCCTCGTGGGTCCGGCTCGACGCCGCGGGGGTCGACGCCCCGGAGCCGTACGTCGTCCCGGTCGCCCTCGTCGCCCTCGCGCTCGGCCACCAGCGCCGGCGGCGCGACCCGGCGACGACGTCCCGCGCCGCCTACGGCGCCGGGCTCACGGGCCTGCTCCTGCCGAGCCTCCTCGCGACGCTCGGCGACCCGACCCTGGTCCGGACGCTGCTGCTCGGGGCGGTCGCGCTCGCGGTCGCTCTCGTCGGCGCCCGTACCCGGCTCGCCGCGCCCCTGGTCGCCGGCACCGTGGTGCTCGCCGTGCTCGCCCTGCAGCAGCTGGCGCCGCTCGCCGACGCGCTGCCCCGCTGGACGGCGCTCGCGGTGGCCGGCGCGGTGCTGCTGTCGGTGGGGGCGACGTACGAGCAGCGGCGCCGGGACGTCGCGCGGCTCCGCCAGGCCTACCGGGCGCTGGCCTGAGACCCCGGCCCTACCTGCTGGTCCGCCTCGACCTCGCGGAGGGCGTGCGTGCTGACGTCGTAAACGAAGCCGCGGATCCGGTCGCGGTGTGGCAGGTAGGGGCTCGACCGGGCCCGCAGGACTGACTGGCGCAGGTCGGCGTCGGTGTCGGTGAGCGCCTCCACCGACCAGGTCGGACGGAGCCCGGTGTCGGACTCGACCTCCGCCTTGAAGCCCTCGTCGGTGATTGTCAGCATCCCGCACTCGGTGTGCTGGATGACCATCACCTCGCGCGTGCCGAGCTTGCGCTGACTGATCGACAGCGAGCGGATGACGTCGTCCGTCACGACACCGCCGGCGTTGCGCAGGATGTGCGCGTCGCCGATCTGCAGGCCGAGGACACCGAACAGGTCCAGCCGCGCGTCCATGCAGGCGACCACGGCCACGCCGAGGGCAGGCTGGGCGGGGCGGTCACCGGGTAGGGCGCCGTCGGCGCGCCGCCGCGCGTTCTCGACGAGCCGGTCGATCTCCATGAGCACTCCAGTTCCGGGGGCACGGGACGGCCACTGGTCAAGGAAGGAGGGAAAGCATGCCGTACGGCGATGACGCCACGGTGTCGCGCGTCCTGTCGGACTGCCAGACCTGGGCCGTGGTCGGGCTGTCCGACGACCCGTTCCGGGCGGCCTGGGGGGTGGCGCAGTTCCTGCAGGCGAAGGGCAAGCGCGTCGTGCCCGTGCACCCGCGGGCGCAGACGGTCTTCGGCGAGAAGGGCTACCGGTCGCTGGCCGACATCCCGTTCCCCGTCGACTGCGTGGACGTCTTCCGCCGGTCGGAGGAGGCAGGCCGCCACGCCGACGAGGCCGTCGAGATCGGCGCGAAGGCGGTGTGGTTCCAGCTCGGGGTCGTCCACGAGGCCGCCGGCGCGCGGGCCGCGGCCGCGGGGCTCGACGTCGTGATGGACCGCTGCCCGAAGATCGACTGGGGGCGGCTGGGGCCGCGGTGAGTCGCGGTCCCGCCTCCACCGTCGTCTGCCTGCTCGGCGACCCTGCGGTCACGGCCGCCGTCGCCCGCGACCTCGGGAGCGCGGGCAACGTCCGCGTCGTCACCCCCGACGAGGGCCCCGGGCTCGACCGGGCGCTCGCCGCGTGGGCGGAGGCGTCGCGCGCTCGTCCCGTACGTCGTCCACGACGCCGACCCCCTGGCCGACGTGGCCGAGGCCTGGCGGGCGCGCTTCGACCCCACCCTCACGGGCGGCGTGCCCGGGGCACTGGAGGGCGCCGTGGCCGGCTTCCTCGCCCGCGCCCGGGCCGGCTCTCTCGGCCTGCCTGACCACTACCTCGCGCTCGACCCGGAAGGCTGGGACCCGACGCTGCGCCACTTCGTGCTCGGTTGGCTGGCCGCGGCGGCGCCGGTGCGCGTCACGCCCGTGGCGGGGACGGCCGTCGCCGTGACCCGGGCCCTGCCCTCGCTGGCGACTGGTCGGTGGTGGCCAGAGCCCGCACGACTCCTTCAGGGGCTGGACCGGGTGGTGCCCGACCGGGCGGGCGTGGAGTCCGGCGAGACGTCCCGGCGGGAGGGCGCGGCGCTGCACCTGGGACGCTGACCGGCGCCGCCTCCTCGCCCGGATCCTGCGCCACCTGCGCCGGCAGGTCAGCGGGCGGTGGGCGCGACCCCTCGCGTCACCACGCGTCGGGGCCGGCGGGCTGCTGCGCGAGCCGGTCGAGGGCGGCCAGGTGAGGAGCGGCCTCGGACGGGGTGAGCAAGGACGCGCTGAGGCTGTTGCGCACGAGCCCCACGAGAGCTGCCCGGTCGAGGTCGAAGGCCTCGGCGACGGCGACGTAGTTCTCCTCCAGGTGGCTGCGGAAGTACGCCGGGTCGTCGCTGTTGATGGTGACCAGGACACCGGCGTCCAGCAGCACCGGGAGCGGGTGCTCCCCCAGCCCGGGGACGACGTGAAGCGCGACGTTCGACAGCGGGCACACGTCGAGCGGCACCTGGTCCGCGGCGAGGCGCTCG
>JALYNB010000301.1 GCA_030773395.1 Actinomycetota bacterium | reverse complement strand
GCTCCCGGTCGCCGCCCGGGTCCTCGCGCGGGCCACAGCGCCTGCGGCCGTGGCCCAGCTGCCCCTGCGCACTGCCCGCGTCCCGGTGCTGGACCGGCGGCTCGTCGCCCACGCCCACGGGCTGGGCCTGCCCGTCCACGCCTGGACGGTCGACGACCGCCCCACGATGCTGCGGCTCCTCGACGACGGCGTGGACGGGATCGTCACGAACGCCCCGCTGCTGCTCAGGTCGGTGCTCGAGGAGCGCGGGCTCTGGGTTCCCTGACGGCGGCCCGGCCGGCTGGCGCCTGATCGTCACAGGTGGTCACCCCGCTGGGCGGGACTGTCTGATCCGCCGTGGGGCGCTCGCGCCCAGCCCTCAACACCTGAGCCCTGGCGACGGCGCCAGGGCTCTCGAGCCAGACGTGGGCGCCAGCGCTCCCGCACGGGATCGAGAGCCGCCGCCCGCGAGGTGACGAAGAAGCACCCCTGGCGCTACTCGCTGTGGGTCAGCGCCCGTGAGCACCCCCCCCCGGCCCGGGGCCGGCGCTACGCGGCGCTGACCTGCTCCAGGGCCCGCAGCACCCGCTCCTCCGAAATCGGGTACGCCGTGCCGACCGGCTGGGCGAAGAACGCCACCCGCAGCTCCTCGAGCATCCAGCGGACCTGCCCCGCCGCCGCCCGCCGCGCCGGCGGCAACCGGTCGAGCACCTGCCGGTAGTGCTCACTGAGCTCCTGGATGCGGCGCATCCGCTCCCGGTCGCGGTGCGGGTCGCGGGGCAGCTTCTCCAGCCGGTGCTCTGCCGCCCGCAGGTAGCGCACGAGGTCCGGCAGGCGGCGCGGGCCGGTCGCGGTCACGAACCCGGGGTGGACGAGCGCGTCCACCTGCGCCCGGACGTCGTTGCGGGCCGGGAGCAGCGGGAACCCGCCGCCGGTCTCCTTCAGGCGGGCCTCCACGGCGTGCCAGGCGGGGAGCACACGCTCGACGACCCGCACGACGCCGAGCAGCCGCTCTTCGTACGCCGCCCGGACGGCATCACGCAGTGCGTCGTACGCCGCCTCGTCCCAGGCGGGCCCGCCGTGCTCGGCGACCAGGGAGTCGACGACCGCGGCGGCGCAGTCGTCCAGCAGCGCCACCGGGCTGCCGTGCGGGCTGCGGGAGAGCGCCAGCACGCTCGCGTTGGACAGCCTGCCCTTGACCACGCGGGTCGGGGCGGGGAGCCCGAGGAGCAGCAGCCGCCGGGTGCCGAGCCACATCGCCCGCTGCGCCTCGCCGGGGGTGGGGAACACCCGGACGGCGACGGAGTCCCCCTCGTCGACGAGCGCGGGGAAGCCCTGGACGGCGTGGCCGCGGCGGCGCTGCGTGACCGCGCGGGGCAGCGTGCCACCGGGCCAGGCCTGCAGGCCGGTGCGCTCCAGGCCGCCCGCGGCCTCGACGACCGCGGCCCGCACCTCGCCGGCGAGCTGCCGCTGCAGCGCGGGCAGGTCCTTGCCCTGCGCCAGGCACTGGCCGTCGGTGTCCTCCACCCGGAAGGTCATCCGCAGGTGGTCGGGGAGCCGGTCGAGCTGCCAGGCGTCGCGCGGGACGGGGATCGCGCTCATCCGCTGCAGCTCGCGCTCCAGCGCGTCGAGCAGCGGCTCCTCTCGCGGCGTCACGTGGGCCAGCACCGCTCGCGCGCGGTCGGGGGCGGGGACGAAGTGGACGCGCAGCGGCTTCGGCAGCGACCGGATCAGTGCGGTGACGAGCTCCTCCCGGAGCCCCGGCACCAGCCACTCGAAGCCGTCGGGGCGGACCCGGTTGAGCACGGGCAGCGGAATGTGCACGGTGACGCCGTCTGCCTCGGACCCGGGCTCGAACTGGTACGACAGGGCGAGCTCGAGGTCGCCCTGCCGCCAGACGTCGGGGTAGTCCGACTCGCGGACGCCGCCGGCGGTCGCGTTGAGCAGCACGTCGCGGGTGAACGTGAGCAGGTCGGGCTGGGCCCGCCGCGTCTTCTTCCACCAGGCGTCGAAGTGCCGCGCGGAGACGACGTCCGCGGGGATGCGGGCGTCGTAGAAGGCGAACAGCGTCTCGTCGTCGACGACGATGTCGCGCCGGCGGGCCCGGTGCTCGAGCTCCTCGACGTCCTCCAGCAGCCGGAGGTTGTCGCGGAAGAAGTGGTGGCTGGTCTCCCAGTCGCCCTCGACCAACGCGTGGCGGATGAACAGCTCGCGGGCGAGCTCGGGGTCGACGTGGGCGTAGCCGACCTTGCGGTTCGCGACGAGCGGTACGCCGTACAGCGTCACCTTCTCGTAGGCGACCACCTGGCCGCGCTTCTTCTCCCAGTGGGGCTCGGAGTACGTGCGCTTCACGAGGTGCTGCGCGAGCGCCTCCGCCCACTCGGGCTCGATCCGCGCGGCGACGCGACCCCACAGCCGGGAGGTCTCGACGAGCTCGGCGGCCATCACCCATCGCGGGGGCTTCTTGAACAGCGCGGAGCCCGGCGCCACGGCGAACCGAGCGCCCCGGGCGCCCTGGTAGTCGCGCCTCCCGGCGTCGTACAGGCCGATGTGGGACAGCAGCCCTGCGAGCAGCGCGCGGTGGACGCCGTCAGCGTCCCAGTCGGGGCGCTCCAGCGCCGTGTCGCCGGTCTCGTCCTCGGCGGCGTCGTCGGGCCCGGCGTCCGTGCCCGCCGGGCCCCGGTAGGAGATCCCGAGACTCTTCACGACCTGGCGGAGCTGGCCGTGGAGGTCCTGCCACTCCCGCACCCGCAACCACGACAGGAACTCCCGCTTGCACATGCGGCGGAAGGCGGACGACGACAGCTCGGCCTGGCGCTCCCGGACGTAGTGCCAGAGGTTCAGCCAGGCGAGGAAGTCCGACCGTTCGTCGCGGAACCGCGCGTGGGACTGCGCGGCGGCCTCGCGGGCGTCGGCCGGCCGCTCCCGCGGGTCCTGGATCGACAGCGCCGCGGCGACGACCAGCACCTCGCCCACCACCCCGTTGCGGTCGGCCTCGAGCACCATCCGCCCGAGCCGCGGGTCGATCGGCAGCTGCGCGAGCTTGCGCCCGACGGTGGTCAGCCGGGTGCGCGGGTCGGCGCTCGCGGAGTCGAGCGCCCCGAGCTCCTCGAGCAGCCGGATGCCCTCGCGGACGTTGCGCCGGTCCGGCGGCTCGACGAACGGGAAGGCCTCGATGTCGCCGAGGCCGAGCGAGGTCATCTGCAGCAGCACCGCGGCGAGGTTCGTCCGCAGGATCTCCGGCTCCGTGAACGCCGGCCGGGCGAGGAAGTCCTCCTCGGCGTACAGCCGGATGCAGATGCCCTCGGCGACGCGGCCGCAGCGGCCGGCGCGCTGGCGGGCGCTGGCCTGGCTGATCGCCTCGATCGGGAGCCGCTGCACGCCCGTGCGGTGGCTGTAGCGGGAGATCCGGGCGGTGCCGGGGTCGACGACGTAGCGGATCCCGGGCACGGTGAGGCTGGTCTCGGCGACGTTGGTCGCGAGCACGATCCGCCGGCCGGTGTGCGGGGCGAAGACCCGGTGCTGCTCGGCCGCGGAGAGCCGGGCGTAGAGCGGGACGATCTCCGTGTTCGGCAGGCCGAGTCCAGCCACGGCGTCGGCCGTGTCGCGGATCTCCCGCTCGCCGGACAGGAACACGAGGACGTCGCCCGGGCCCTCCCGGGTCAGCTCCTCGACGGCCTCGCAGATCGCCTGCACCTGGTCGCGGACGCGCTCGCCGTCACCGTCCCGGTCCGCGCGCCCGGCACCGTCGGCGCGCCCGTCGCGACCGGAGGTCGCTGCGGACGATGCCGGTCTGCGCCGGCCCGCGTCGGGGCGCGCGTCCGCCGCACCTCGGTCGCCGTCGAGGTCGCCGTCGAGGTCGTCGTCGACCTCCACCTCCTCGACCAGCGGCCGGTACCGCACCTCGACCGGGTACGTCCGGCCGGTGACCTCGATGACCGGGGCCCCGTCGAAGTGCTGCGAGAACCGCCCGGTCTCGATCGTCGCGGAGGTGATGACGACCTTGAGGTCGGGTCGCCGGGGCAGCAGCTGCTTGAGGTAGCCCAAGATGAAGTCGATGTTGAGACTGCGCTCGTGCGCCTCGTCCACGATGATCGTGTCGTACTGACGGAGCAGCCGGTCGCGCTGGATCTCGGTCAGCAGGATGCCGTCGGTCATGAGCCGGACGAGCGTGTCGTCCCCCGCGCGGTCCGAGAACCGGACGGTGAAGCCGACCGCCCCGCCGAGGGGCACGCCGAGCTCCTCCGCCACGCGCTCGGCGACCGAGCGGGCCGCGAGCCGGCGTGGCTGTGTGTGACCGATCATCCCGAGCACGCCGCGGCCCAGCTCGAGGCAGATCTTCGGCAGCTGCGTGGTCTTCCCGGAGCCGGTCTCCCCTGAGACGATGACGACCTGGTGGTCGCGGATCGCGGCGAGGATCTCGTCCTTTGCCTGGCTGACGGGCAGCTGCTCGGGATAGCGGACGGCCGGGACGCCCGCCCGGCGGGCGGCGAGGCGTCGCTCGGCGGCGGCCACGGCGGCGTCGACCTGCTCGAGCTGCGGCTGCCGCT
>JALYNB010000300.1 GCA_030773395.1 Actinomycetota bacterium | reverse complement strand
TGGTCGGCCACCGTCCCGGCGACCGGCGGGACGCGCCTGCGGGACCGACGGGAGGTGACGGGTGGCCACGCGGACGTCGCACGCCCGGCCGCCCCGTGCGGGCGGAGTCCCGGGAGCGCCCAGACGTGCCGGGGACGACGCCGTCCGGGCCCGACTGGCCGCGGCCGTGCCCGTGGGCCGGCCACGGCGACGGGTCGGGGACCGGCGCGGCCTGACCGTCGCGGGAGCGGTCGTCCTCGTCGCGCTCGTGGGCGTGCCCGCCCTGGCCGTCGACCTGCTCCTCGGCGCGGGGCCGGGCGTGCTGTTCGGCCTGGCCTTCGCCGGGAGCTGCGCGCTCGCCGCGCTCACCGTCCAGCCCGAGGACCTGCGGGCCGTCGTCGTCATGCCGCCGCTGTTGCACCTGGCGTTCGCCCTGCTGGCGGGCCTCCTCGACGGCGGCGCGGCCCCCGGCGGCTGGGCGCAGCGGCAGGCGGCGCAGCTGGCGTCCGCCCTCGTCTACCAGGCCCCGGTGCTGTGGGCGGCGACGGTAGCGGCGGCAGCGGTCGCGTCCTGGCGTCGCCGGAGCGGCAGTCGCTGACCGGAGCGCATGCTGCGACGGCAGTGCCGAACGCACGCACCTCCCGCGGGAGGGCCGCGCGCTCAGCCGGTGGCCGGCTCGTACGTGTCGGCGAGACCTGCGGCCCGCAGGGCGCGCCGCAGCTCCGGCGGCAGAGCGAAGACGAGCGTCTCGCGGGCCGACTCGACCTCGGTCGCCTGGCCGTAGCCGCGCTCGTCGAGCCAGGAGAGCACACCGTGCACGAGCTCGTCGGGCACGGACGCCCCGCTTGTCACACCCACGGTCGTCACGCCGTCGAGCCAGGCGGGGTCGATGAACGACGCGTCGTCGATGAGGTGGGCGGCGGGCGCCCCGGCGTCACGCGCGACCTCGACGAGCCGGACCGAGTTCGACGAGTTCGTCGACCCGACGACGAGCACGAGGTCGGCGTCGCGGGCGATCTCCTTCACTGCGAGCTGCCGGTTCGAGGTCGCGTAGCAGATGTCGGCGCTCGGGGGCCCCGCGAGCGCCGGGAAGCGCTCCCGCAGGGCGGCCACCGTCGTCTCGGTCTCGTCCACCGACAGGGTGGTCTGGGACAGGTAGGCGACCTTCTGCGGGTCGCGCACCGTGACGTCCCCGGCCTCGGCCACGCCGTCGACGAGGTGGATGCGGTCGGGGGCCTGTCCCGTGGTGCCGATGACCTCCTCGTGGCCCTCGTGGCCGATCAGCACGATGTCGAAGTCCTCGCGGGCGAACCGCTTGGCCTCGTTGTGCACCTTCGTCACGAGCGGGCACGTCGCGTCGATTGTGCGCAGTGAGCGCGCGCGGGCCTCGTCGTGCACCTCGGGCGCCACCCCGTGGGCGGAGAAGACGACGGTCGCGCCCTCCGGGACCTCCTCGGTCTCGTCGACGAACACGGCGCCGCGGGCCTCGAGCGTGCGGACCACGTGCGCGTTGTGGACGATCTGCTTGCGCACGTAGACCGGGGCGCCGTAGAGGTCGAGGGCCCGCTCGACGGTGACGACCGCGCGGTCCACCCCCGCGCAGTAGCCCCTCGGCTTGGCCAGCAGGACCCGCTTGGCGTTCGAGGACATGCCTCTGATGGTAGAGGCGAGCGGCGTCACCTGCCCCTCACCGCATGAGGCGTCCGCCACGGGGCAGGGAGGGCCTCGACGAACCGACGCGACCTGCAGGAGTCCCCGCATGACCACCGACAGCCGCGGCGACAGCCGGCGCCGGCCCTCCCCCGCCCTGCCGACGCCCGTGTCCGCGGCGCTCGGGCTCGCCGCCGTCTACGTTCAGGGCGTCCGCCGTCTGCCCGTGACCGCGGTGAAGGTGCCGGTCCACGCGGTGGGCTACGCCCTGGCCGTGACCGACAACCTCCGCCGGGAGTACGAGGAACTGGCCGAGCGGGGCGAGGCCCTGCTGGCCCGGCTGCGGGGCCGCGGGCTCGCGGGGGCCGACCAGGCCGGCCGCGCGGTCACCCAGCTCGTCGACAGCGGCCGCGACGCGCTCGTCGAGAC
>JALYNB010000299.1 GCA_030773395.1 Actinomycetota bacterium | reverse complement strand
CGGCGAACCTCCGCGGGGCCGTCGGCGTATGTCGCCGCGGGCGCCTGCGGGCGGCCCAGAACGCGGGGGCCGAGGTCGTGCTCGTCGACGACGTGTGCGCGAGCGGGGCCACGCTGGCGGAGTGCGCACAGGCGCTCGGCCGGGCGGGGGTGCCGCCCCGAGCAGCGGCGGTGGCGGCCGCGACGGTGCTGCGCTCGGCGCCCGCCCACCGCGGGACGGCCGGAGCTCCATCGGTGCGGGTCGTCCCGGCACGACACCCTGACCCGGTCCGTCGTCCCCCCTGCCCAGCGGACGCCGACCAGGACTAGCGTCCGGGGATGGCGCGCAGGCGCAGAGCCGCGACATCCGCTCCCGCGAGGCGCGCGGCGCTCGACGGCCACCGCCGCCCGCCGCCGTGGCATGGCCAGACCCGCTGGTCACCTACTGTACACAAGCGTGCACGCAGGACGACAATGGTCCTGCCCCCGGACGACCCCTGGGGGAAGCGCACCGGACCCGGCCTCCGCCACGAGCGCGTCGGTCCGCTGCCGCCCGGCCCGCTGCCCGACCGCGACGACGCGAGGGGGCGCGTCCGCATCCGGGGTGCCGCGCGGGTGTCCGGGCGACCCGCAGGGGCAGACCCAGGCCCCACTTCGAGCCGGCAGCACGACCGCGCCGCCGGCCCGCACCGCACTCCTGACTGCACCGCACTTTTGACTGCACCGCAATCCTGACTGCACCGCAATCCTGACAGCACCGCACTCCTGACAGCACCGCACCGTCACTGCGAGGAGGAACTGCGTGGACATCGTCGTGAAGGGCCGCCAGGTCGAGGTCCCGGAGCACTTCCGGGCACACGTCGCGGAGAAGCTTGGGCGGGTCGAACGACTCGACCACAAGATCATCCGGCTCGACGTGGAACTCGCCCACGAGCGCAACCCTCGTCAGTCCGCGAAGTGCCAGCGCGTGGAGATCACCGGGATCTCGAAGGGCCCGAAGGTCCGGGCCGAGGCCAGCTCCGACGACTTCTACGCCGCCCTCGACCTCGCCGTCGGCAAGCTCGAGGCCCGGCTGCGGCGTGCCGCCGACCGGCGCCGTGTGCACCACGGCACGGCCACGCCGACCTCCGTGGCGGCGGCGACCGCGAAGCTCGGCACCACCGGCATCGAGGCCTCCCCGGTCGGTGGGGTCGGGCTGCTGGAGGACCCGGGGGACGGCCCCGACGCGCCCCCGCTGCCCGACGGCCCGGACGTGTCCGACGTCCTGGACGGGCCGACGGAGCCCAGGGCCCTGGACGGCGGCCTCGTCGTGCGGCAGAAGACCCACGAGGCCAACCCGATGAGCCTCGACCAGGCGCTGCACGAGATGGAGCTGGTCGGGCACGACTTCTACCTGTTCTGCGACTCCGAGTCGGGGCTCGCGAGCGTCGCCTACCGGCGCAAGGGCTACGACTACGGGGTGATACGGCTGGTGCTCGCGGACGATTGACCCCGGCGCAGGCGTCGTCCGCCCGCGCCGGCGTGGCCGCCGCCCGGTGCGGGCACGTCCGGGGCATGACGGAGACGTGGTTCTGGTGCCTGCAGCACGGGCGCGCGGAGCGGGCGAGCGAGGGCTGTGCGGCCGTGCAGCGGCTCGGGCCCTACCCCTCCCGGGAGGCGGCGGAGTCGTTCGCCGAGACGGCCGCCTCCCGGTCGCAGGCCTGGGACGAGGCCGACGAGCGGTGGCGGGAGGGGTAGCCGGCCCGGGGGTGCGCCACGGCATCCCGCTGCCGCGCCCTCGCCCGACGTGCGAGACTCCGACAGGTGCCGCCCCGCCGGTGCCATGTCGAGGCAGGTGCAGGAGGCCCGCACGATGAGCTCACCCACCGCGACCAGCGGGGAGCCGATCCGCGTCCTGGTCGTCGACGACCACGCCCTGTTCCGGCGCGGCTTGCAGATGGTCCTGGAGCAGGAGCCCGACATCGACGTCGTGGGCGAGGCCAGCGACGGCACGGAGGCGGTCACCGTCGCCGGCGACAAGCTGCCCGACGTCGTCCTCATGGATGTGCGGATGCCGCGCCGGGGCGGCATCGACGCGTGCACAGCGATCAAGGACGTCGTCCCGAGCGCTAAGATCATCATGCTGACGATCAGCGACGAGGAGGCCGACCTCTACGAGGCGGTGCGCGCCGGCGCGATGGGCTACCTGCTCAAGGGGATCTCCATCGAGGAGGTCGCGAGCGCGATCCGGGCCGTGCACGGCGGGCAGTCGCTGATCAGCCCGTCGATGGCGTCCAAGCTCCTCACCGAGTTCGCGGCCATCAGCAAGCGCTCCGAGGAGCGCCAGCAGGTCCCCACCCCACGGCTCACCGACCGCGAGATGGAAGTGCTCAAGCTGGTGGCCCGCGGGCTGAACAACCGCGACATCGCCAAGGAGCTCTTCATCAGCGAGAACACGGTGAAGAACCACATTCGCAACATCCTCGAGAAGCTCCAGCTCCACTCCCGGATGGAGGCCGTGGTCTACGCCGTGCGGGAGAAGCTGCTCGAGATCACCTGAGCCGGGGGCGCCGCAGCCGGCGGGACCACCGGGCGAGGGCAGGCCACCAGCGCGACGGCGTCCCCGTGCCCGGGTCGGTCT
>JALYNB010000298.1 GCA_030773395.1 Actinomycetota bacterium | reverse complement strand
ACCTCGCCGCGTCGCGTGGACGCGGCAGGCGCGCGAGGCGCTGCTCGCGGCCTGACGGCTGGGCGCCCGGCGTCGGGCCTACAGGAACAGCGCGCCCGGGTCGTCCGCGCGCGCGACCTCGCCGTACGCCGCCACGAGCAGCGACGGGTCGGGGTCGTCGAGGATCCGCGGCCGCCCGAGGGCGTCGAGGACCACGAACCGCAGCCGGTTGCCGCGGGCCTTCTTGTCCGACCGCATTGCCGCGGCGAGCCGGGGCCAGGCGTCGGCCTTGTAGCTCACCGGCAGGCCGACGGAACGGAGCACGGAGCGGTGCCGCTCCACCGTCGCGTCGTCCAGCGACCCGGCGAGCCGCGCCAGCTCGGCGACGAAGACCATCCCGACGGCGACCGCGGCCCCGTGCCGGTAGCGGTAGTCCTCGACCTTCTCGATCGCGTGGCCGAGGGTGTGGCCGTAGTTGAGGACCTCCCGCGCGCCCGACTCCTTCAGGTCGCCCGACACGACGGTGGCCTTGACCCGGACGGCGCGCTCGACGAGCTCGCGGGTGTGGGGCCCGTCCGGGCGGGCCGCGCCCTGCGGGTCGGCCTCGACCAGCTCGAGGATCCGCGGGTCGGCGATGAAGCCCGCCTTGACGACCTCGGCGAGCCCGCTGACGTAGTCGTGCTTCGGCAACGTCTCCAGGGCGGTGAGGTCGCACAGCACCCCGGCCGGCGGGTGGAAGGCGCCGACGAGGTTCTTGCCGGCCTCCGTGTTGATACCGGTCTTGCCTCCGACGGCGGCGTCGACCATGGCGAGCAGGGTGGTCGGCAGGTGGACCACGCGGATCCCGCGCAGCCAGGTCGCCGCGACGAACCCACCGACGTCGGTGGTGGCACCGCCGCCGACGGTGACGACCGCGTCCGACCTGGTGAGCCCGATCCGCCCGAGCACGTCCCAGAGGAACCCCGCGACCGCCAGGTCCTTGGCCGCCTCCCCGTCCGGGATCTCGACGGCGTGCGCGTCGAGGCCCTGCGCGGCCAGGTCGTCGCGCACGGCCTCTCCGGTCGCGGCGAGCGCGCGCGGGTGGATGACCGCGACGCTGCGCGCCGCACCGAGCAGCGGGGCGAGCTCGCCGAGGAGCCCGCGCCCCACCACCACCTCGTACGACGGCACGCCCGCCCGCTCCCCGCTGACGCGGATGCGGGTGGGGTCGGCGCCGGTGGCGGCGTCGGTCACGGAGGGGGCCTGCGTCACGGCTGGGTGCTCCTGGGCTCGGGGGCGGTCGGAGGGCCCGACGAGGCCGACCCGGCCCCGGCCTCGGGGCCCGCCTCGAGGCCCAGCAGGGCCACGACTGCGGCGGCGACGGCCTCGGGGTCGCGCTCGTCGGTGTCGACGGTGTCGGTGCTGACCTCGGCGTAGAGGGGCGCCCGCTCGGCGAGCAGCCGGGTGAGCGTCGCCCGCGGGTTGAGTGCGAGCACGGGCCGCTCGCGCGCCAGGCCGACCCGCTTGGCCGCGGCGGCGGCGCTGACGCCGAGGTGGACGACGCGATGCCCCCGGAGCCGGGCACGAGTGGCCGGCCGTGTGACGGCCCCGCCGCCGAGCGCGAGGACACCGCGGTGCTCGGCGAGCCCACGCGCGACCGCCTCCTCCTCGAGCCGGCGGAACTGCTCCTCCCCCTCGTCCACGAAGATGTCGGCGATCTCCCGGCCGGTGGCGGCGACGATGTCGTGGTCGGTGTCGCGGAAGCCGACGCCGAGCAGCTCGGCGACGCGGCTGCCGACCGACGACTTCCCGGCGCCCGGCACGCCGACGAGCACAACCAGGGGGCCGCGCTCGGTGGCGGTCATCGCACCGCTGCTCTCATCGGACCGCTGCTCTCATCGGACCGCGAGGGCCTTGAGGTAGCCCTCCCAGTTGCGCCGCGTCTCCTCGACGGAGTCGCCGCCGAACTTCTCCAGCGCCGCGTCGGCCAGCACGAGGGCGACCATCGCCTCCGCGACGACCCCCGCCGCGGGCACCGCGCACACG
>JALYNB010000297.1 GCA_030773395.1 Actinomycetota bacterium | reverse complement strand
GTGCCGAGCAGGAGGGCCGTGAGCGCAAGGGGAGCCAGCCGCGCCGGCGCGGGGCGTCGGCTGCGGCTGGCCCCGCGCAGGACGGCCCGGCTCACCATCGGGGGATCGGCACCCGGCGTACCTCCCTTGACCCGCGCCGGTCGCGGTCCCACCGTTCGGTCATGAAGATCGGGGTGCTGACCGGCGGCGGTGACTGCCCGGGGCTGAACGCCGTGATCAGGGCCGTCGTGCGCAAGGGCGTGCAGGTGCACGGGCACGAGTTCGTCGGCTACCGCAACGGCTGGCGGGGCCCGCTGGAGGGGCTGAGCCAGCGGCTCGACGTCGCGGCCGTGCGGGGCATATTGCCGCGGGGCGGGACGATCCTCGGCTCGTCGCGGACGAACCCGTACAAGGTCGAAAACGGGATCGACCGCATCAAGGAGACGCTCGCGTCCGACGGCGTCGACGCCCTCATCGCGGTCGGCGGGGAGGACACGCTCGGTGTCGCCGAGAAGCTCGGCGCCGAGGGGATCGAGGTCGTCGGCGTGCCGAAGACGATCGACAACGACCTGGGCTGCACGGACTACACCTTCGGGTTCGACACCGCCGTGCTCGTCGCCATGGAGGCGATCGACCGCCTCCACACGACGGCCGAGAGCCACGAGCGGGTGCTCATCGTCGAGGTCATGGGCCGCCACGCCGGCTGGATCGCCCTGCACGCCGGCATGGCCGGCGGCGCCAACGTGATCCTGGTGCCCGAGCGGCCGTTCGACATCGACGAGGTTGTCGCGTACGTCGAGCGGCGCTTCCAGTCGCACTACGCGCCGATCATCGTCGCGTCGGAGGGGGCGGTGCCGCGGGCGGGCACGATGAGCGTCGCGACGGGCGAGGTGGACGCCTTCGGCCACGTGCGGCTCGGCGGCATCGGCGCCATGCTCGAGCGGGAGATCACCGCGCGGACGGGCCGGGAGGCGCGCGCGATCGTGCTAGGCCACGTGCAGCGCGGCGGGACCCCGACCCCGTTCGACCGGGTGCTCGCGACCCGGTTCGGGCTGCACGCGGTGGACGCCGTGCACGAGGGGGCGTCGGGGGTCATGGTCGCCCTGCGCGGCACCGACATCGTGCGCGTGCCGCTGGCGGAGGCGTGCCGCGAGCTCAAGACCGTGCCGCTCGAGCGTCTCCGGGAGGCGGAGGTCTTCTTCGGCTGAGCCGCCGCGCGGCCGGCAGTGCCAGGATCGCCGGGTGGACGCGGAGACCGTCAAGGGCGTCGCCGGCGACGTGGCACGCCGGGCCGTCGTCACCGCCCTGGCCGCCACCGGCGACCCGGCGGCGCGGCTCATGCGCCCGGCCGCCCGGCGGGACCCCTACGCCCGGCCGTCCGGCGGGACCCCTATCCCGAGTACGCGCGCATCCGCCGCACCGGGCCGTTCGCGCGCAGCCGGCTGGGGTGGTACTCCGCGCACCACGACGTCGTCTCCACCGTGCTGCGCAGCCCCGCCTTCGGCCACGACTTCACGCTCGCGCCGCAGTTGCGGGGCGGGGTGCAGCGGCAGCCGGCCGACCTCGTCGACCCGGTGGGGCCCGAGTCGATGATCGGCATGGACCCGCCCGACCACACCCGGCTGCGGCGCCTCGTCTCGGCCGGGTTCACCCCCCGCTCGGTGCAGGCGCTGCGCCCCCGCGTCGAGGAGCTCGCCGCCGGGCTGCTGCACGACCTCAACGGCCCCGTCGTCGACATCGTGCCCCGCTTCGCGGGCGTGCTGCCCGTCCTCGTGATCTGCGACGTGCTCGGGGTCCCCGCGCGCGAGCGGGAGCGGTTCACGCACTGGGGCGACCTGCTGGCCGTCACCCTCGACGCCACGGCCTCCAGCCGGGCGCAGCGACACGGGCGAGCGGCCCTCCGCGACCTGCAGGCGTGGTTCTCGGAACTGTTCGCCGAGCGGCGCCGGTCCCCAGGCGACGACCTCGTGAGCCGGCTGCTGGCGGTCGAGGAGGACGGCGACCAGCTGACCTACCGGGAGCTGATGGCCACCTGCCTGCTGCTGCTCGCCGCCGGCTTCGAGACCACGGTGAACCTGCTGGGCAACGGGACCAAGGCTCTGCTCGCGCACCCCGAGCAGACGGCGCTGCTGCGCGAGGAATCCGCCCGGCTGCCCGACGCGATCGAGGAGATGCTCCGCTACGACGCGCCCGTGCAGCTGACCGCGCGCCTGGCCCTGCGAGACGTCGAGGTCGCCGATGTCACGGTCCCGCGCGGCGTCCCGGTGATCACGCTGCTCGGCGGGGCGAACCGCGACCCGGCGGTGTTCGACGATCCGGACCGGTTCGACGTGACCCGGCCCGACGCCCGCCAGCACGTGTCGTTCGCGGTCGGCGTGCACCACTGCCTGGGCGCCGCGCTCGCCCGGCTGGAGGGCGAGGTCGGGTTCGCCGCGCTACTCGACGCCTTCCCCGACCTGACCGCGGCCGGCCCCGCCCGGCAGCGCAAGACGTTCGTGCTGCGGGGCCCGGCCTCGGTGCCGGTCCGGGCCCCCGCCCTCACGCGCTGAGCGCGGGCGGGCGGGCTCAGCGAAGGCAGGTTCAGCGAGGGCCGAGCTCGTCGCCCGGCTGCACCAGCGTGGTCGGCCAGTCGCGGAGGTCGCCGGGGTTGCGGTCCCACTCCTCGAACGTCAGCGACGTCTGCAGGTAGAGCGTGATCAGCTCCGCGAGCCGGCGCAGGCCGTCGAGGTGGGCGCGCTCGTGGCCGTGGGAGGCGTCGACGCCGAACCCTATCAGCGCCGTGCGGGTGGCCGCCCCGGCCTCCAGCGCCGCGGCGAGGTCGGACCGGTAGTGCTCGAAGAGGTCGCGGCGGTAGGGCAGCTCGTAGGTCTTGCAGATCGAGATCAGGCGCCGGGTCAGGTGGTAGTCGAACGGACCGGTGCCGTCACCCATCGTGATGTTGATCGTGTCCTCGCGCGAGGTCTGGCCCGGCGCGACGACCGCGTTGTCGACCGAGACGGTCTCCGCGACATCCTGGTCGAGGCCGTGGCTCGCGCCGTGCCCGATCTCCTCGGTGATCGTCACGAGCAGGTGCGCGGACACCGGCAGCGTCACGCCCGACTCCTTCACGGCCTTGAACGCGCCGAGGGCGGCCGCGACGCCGGCCTTGTCGTCGAGATGCCGGGAGCGGACGTAGCCCGAGGCCGTCACGATCGGCATGGGGTCGACGGCCACGAAGTCGCCGATCTGGATGCCGAGCGCGGCGAGCCCCTCCGCGGTGTCGACTGGCTCGTCGACGCGCAGCTCAACGTGGTCCCAGCCGACGCCCTGCGTGTCGACCTCCTCGTTGTAACGGTGACCGCTCGCTTTGAGCGGCAGGACCGTCCCCGTGTAGACGTGCGCGAGGTCGTCCACGAAGATCTTGACCCCGGCGCCCTCGGCGAAGCGGGCGCTCCACGTGCCGACCGGCACGACCTCCAGGCGCCCGTTGTCCTTGAGCCGCTTGACCATCATCCCGATCGTGTCGGCGTGCACGACGATCGCGCGGTCGACGCCGGGCGCGGCCCCCTCGAGCACGGCGTTGATGGCACCGCGCCGCGTGACATGGAAGGGTATTCCCAGGTCGCGCAGTCGGTCGCCGATGAACTGCTGCACGTGGTCAGTGCGGCCCGAGGGGCTCGCGATGGCCAGCAGGTCGAGGAGCACGGACTGCACGTAGTCCATGTCGATGGTCAGGCGCTCGAGCCCCGCGAGGCCGAGCCCCCGGCTGAGGCGGGCCAGCCCGAGGGGTAGCGGCGCGCCGCTGCGGGCTGCGGCGTCCGAAGGGGTGGGGTCCGCAGTCATGGCCGGTTCGTCTCCTGGGGCTCGTCGGGGCTTGCCTCGGGGACAGCGTAGGTGGCCTGCGGGCCAGCCTCAGCCGGGACGACGGTCTCCGCCGACTCGGGCCCGGCGGCTGCCGGCCGCCAGCCCCGGGGGAGGGCCGGCGCGCCCGGGAAGAGCAGCGAGACGAACTTCTCGGCGGTCGGCTGGGGCTCGTGGTTGGCCAGCCCGGGCCGCTCGTTGGCCTCGATGAACACGTAGTCGGGCCCGTCGACCCGGGGCACGAGGAAGTCCAGGCCGGTCACGGGGATGTCGAGGGCGCGCGAGGCTCGGACGGCTGCCTCCGCGATCACGGGGTGCAGCTGGGCGGTGACGTCGTGGATCGTCCCGCCGGTGTGGAGGTTGGCCGTGCGCCGGACGGCGAGCTCCCGGCCCTCCGACAGCACCGAGTCCAGGGTGAGACCGGCGGCCTCCACCGTCTCCCGGGTGGTGTCGTCGAGCGGGATCCGCGACTCGCCCCCGGTCACGGCCGCGCGCCGCCGGGACTGGGCGGCGATCAGCTGAGCCACAGTGTGGCGGCCGGTGCCGACCACGGTCGCCGGCTGCCGGATGGCTGCCGCGACGACTTCGTGCCCGATGACAATCACCCTGAGATCCTGCCCGCTCACGCACTGTTCCAGCAAGACGTCGCGGGAGAACTGGCGGGCGAGCGCGACGGCGCGGCGCAGGTGCGCCGCGCCGGTGACGCCCACGGTGATCCCCTGGCCCTGCTCGCCGCGGGCGGGCTTGACCACGAGCTCGCCGACCTCCCGGAGGAACGCCTCGTCGCCGGCCCACGACTCGGCGCTCTCGCGGGAGTCGGGGGAGGCGCCGGGCTGCCCCGTCGCCAGCCGGCCGCGGGCCACCCGCAGCCCGGCCTGCTCCAGGATCCGTCGCGTCACGCGCTTGTCGTCGCAGCGACTCATGGCGACCGCGCTCGTCAGCTCCGACAGCGACTCCCGGGTGACGACGTGCCGGCCGCCGTACGACAGCCGCAGCTCGCCCCACTCCGGGTCGAGGATGTCGACGCCGATCCCGCGGCGCCTTGCCTCGTCGGCGATGATCCGCGCGTAGGGGTTCAGCCGGTCCCACTCCTCGCCCGGGTTGCCCGCGAAGATCGGCTCGTTGATGACGTTCTTGCGCTTCACGCAGTAGACCGGCACCCGCTCGAAGCCGAGCTTCTCGTAGAGCCCGATCGCCGCCGTGTTGTCGTGCAGCACCGACAGGTCGAGGTACGCGCGGCCGCGGGCGGCGTACCGCTCCACGAGGGTGCGGACGAGCGCCTCCCCGACGCCCGGCACCGAGCTCTGCGGGTCGACCGCCAGCGTCCACAGGGACGTGCCCTGCTCCGGGTCGCCGAAGGCAAACACGTGGTCCACGCCGGTCACCGTGCCGATCACCTGCCCCGACTGCGCGTCCTCGGCGACGAGGTAGGTGAACGTCTGCGTGCGCTGGTTGGCCCAGAGCCGCTCGCTCGGCGCCGGCACCATGTGGGCCGCCGCGAACAGGCGGTTGACCTCCTCGGCGTCGCGGGCCTCGCCGACCTTGCGCACGACGACCCCGCGGATCGGCTCCCGGCGGGGGCGGTAGCGGTGGAACCAGACCCGGTAGGTGTAGCTCGGGTCGATGAACAGCTCGTGCGGCGCCATGTTCACGAACACGTGGGGGTCGCGGACGTAGAGGCAGATGTCGCGGCGGCCGAACTGCTCGCTGCGCAGCACCTCGAGCAGCCGCTCGTGGGTCTTGAACGTCTGCCCGAAGACCAGGCGGCCCCACCCGCAGTCGAGGGCCACGTCCTCGCGCATGCCCTCGATGAGGTGCTCCGGCGGCTCCCGCCAGGCGCTCGTGGACAGCGCTCCGTCGCGGCTCCAACCGCGCTGCTCGCGGCGGCGGTTCACGGCGCCCCCCTAGATCCCGTGCGCCTGCAGCCACATCTCCAGCAGCCCCAGCTGCCAGAGCTTGTTGCCGCGCAGCCGGGTGAGCTCGCGGTTGGGGTCGGCGAGCAGCTCCTCGACGTACTCCGGCCGGAACAGCGCCCGCTCCCGCGCGGCCGGGGCGTGCAGCGCGTCGCGGACCCGGTCGAGGTAGGGGCCCCGCAGGTGCGTGAGCGCCGGCACCGGGAAGTAGCCCTTCGGCCGGTCGATGACCTCGGTCGGGATCACGCGGCGGCCCACCTCCTTCAGCACGCCCTTGCCGCCCTGCGCGAGCTTCAGCTCCGGCGGGCACTGCCCGGCGAGCTCGACCAGCTCGTGGTCGAGGAACGGCACCCGGGCCTCGAGCCCGAACCCCATCGTCATGTTGTCGACCCGCTTCACCGGGTCGTCCACCAGCATGACCTGGGTGTCGAGCCGCAGCGCGGCGTCGATCGGGGTGTCCGCGCCCGGCCGGGCGAAGTGCCGTTCGACGAACTCGCGGGAGACGTCCCGGCCCACCTGCCACTGGGGGTTCAACACGGCGGCCATCTCGGCGTGCGAGCGGTCGAAGAACGCGTCCATGTACGTCGACACAGCGGTCGCCGACCCCGGGGCCGCGCCGCGCAGTGCCGCCATCGGGGGGTACCAGTGGTAACCCCCGAACACCTCGTCGGCGCCCTGGCCGGACTGCACGACCTTGCGGTGCTTCGCCACCTCCTGGCTGAGCAGGTGGAACGCGACCGCGTCGTGGCTGACCATCGGCTCGTGCATCGCCGCGATGGCGGTCTCCAGCGCCGGGAGCATCCGCTCGGTCTCGATGCGCAGCTGGTGGTGGTCGGTGCCGAACTCCTCCGCGATGACGTCGGAGTACTTGAACTCGTCACCCTCCACGTTGTTCACCGACTCGAAGCCGATCGAGAACGTCGCGAGCCCCTTCTGCCCGGCCTCGGCGAGCAGGCCGACGATGAGGCTGGAGTCGAGCCCGCCGGACAGCAGCACGCCAACGGGAACGTCCGCGATCATGCGGCGGTCGACCGCCAGTCGCAGCGCCGCCTCCACCGCGTCCTCCCAGTCGCGCGCCGACCAGTCGGCCTTGCCGGGATCACGGCTGAACGGCGGGTCCCAGTAGACGCGGTCGCGTACCCGGCCGTCCGGCTCGACGACGCGGATCGTCGCCGGCGGCAGCTTCCGCACGCCCTGCAGCACCGTGTACGGCGCCGGCACCACCGCGTGCCAGGTCAGGTAGTGGTGCAGGGCGACCGGGTCGAGCGTGGTGTCGACGTCGCCGCCGGCCAGCAGCGCGGGCAGGCTCGAGGCGAACCGGAGCCGCCCCGGGGTCTCGGCGAGGTAGAGCGGCTTGATGCCGAGCCGGTCGCGGGCGAGCACGACCCGACCGGTGTCGCGCTCGGCGATCGCGAACGCGAACATCCCGAGGAGATGGTCGACGACGCCCTCGCCCCACTCCCGGTAGCCCTTGAGGACCACCTCGGTGTCGCCGCTGGAGAAGAAGCGGTGCCCCGCAGCCTCGAGCTCTCGCCGCAGCTGCGGGTAGTTGTAGATCATCCCGTTGAACGAGATGGCCAGCCCCAGCTCGGAGTCGACCATGGGCTGGGCCGCGTGCTCCGTCAGGTCGACGATCTTCAGGCGCCGGTGGGCCAGCGCCACCCGGCCCTGCATCCAGGAGCCGGCGGCGTCCGGCCCCCGGTCGCACATCGTCTCGGCCATCCGGTCGACCGCGCCGACGTCGGGCCGGCGTCCGTCGAGCCGCACCTCACCGCTGATACCGCACACGTCGCCGCCGCCTCCCGCTGCTCGCCTCGGGTGCACCCTGCCCCGTCCGACCCGTCGTCACCGTCGTACAGGTAACAGGTGACACGGCCGTTACCGAGGGACGCGGCGCGGCTCAGGGGCGGGGCGCTCAGGGGCGGTGCGCTTCTCGGCATACATGCGCCCTTCCGCGGCCGCGACCGCCTCGTCGGGCGGACGCGCCGGCCGGCGCGAGGTGGGCACCCACGCTGATCTCGATCGAGGCCAGCTCCCGCTCGTCCGGGACGATCACGGAGTCCCAGATCGGCCGGCCGACCACCTCGTCGGCGCGGGAAGCCGGTCAGCTCCTCACAGGTCCGGTTGAACAGGAGCATCCGTTGGAGTGGGGTCGCGTGGAGGGATCCCTACGCGGGGGTGAGCGGCGGGACGCGCTTGTGCGCGCTGCTCGTGAAGTGCCGCACGATCGTGGCGCGGGCCTCCGGCGACACCGGCCGCCCCTCGAGGAAGTCGTCGATCTGCGAATAGGTGACGCCCAGCGCGTCCTCGTCGGCCCGCCCCGGGCGCAGCGACTCCAGGTCGGCCGTCGGCACCTTCTGCACGATGCTTTCCGGCAGCCCGAGGTGGGCCGCGAGCGCGCGCACCCGGCGCTTCGTGAGCCCGGCGAGCGGGTTCGCGTCGACCCCGCCGTCGCCGTACTTCGTGAAGAAGCCCGTCACGGCCTCCGCGGCGTGGTCCGTGCCGATGACGAGCCCGCCCCAGGCGCCGGCGATCGCGTACTGGGCCACCATCCGCTGGCGGGCCTTGACGTTGCCGAGCACGAAGTCGCGCTGGGCGTCGTCGGCGAACGTGAGGCCGGCGGCGACGACGCTGTCGAGCGCCGCGTCGCTCGCGGCCTTGACGTCGACGGTCAGCACGACGTCGGCCTGGATCGTGTCGAGGACGAGCTGGGCGGCGTCCTCGTCCTGCTGCCGGCCGTAGGGGAGGCGTACGGCGACGAAGCGCGCCTCGCGCCCCGCGTCGCGCAGCGCCTGCCCGCGGGTGGCGATCCGGCAGAGGGCCCCGGCGGCCGCCGAGTCCACACCGCCGCTGATCCCGAGCACGAACGTGCGGGCGCCGGAGGTGACCAGCAGGTCGGTGAGGAAACCGGCACGGCGCCGGGCCTCCGCGGCGACGTCGAACGCAGCGGTCACGCCGAGCTCCCGCGCGATGAGCCGCTGCTGCTCATCCACCTCGGTCTCGTCGGTGGCGGTGTCTGTCACGGCCGGCTGCTCCTCGGGTCGGCGGCGGTGGCGGGAGCCGTCCCCCGGGACGGGGCGGGTCAGTCCCACGTGAGTGTGGGGCCCGCGCGTCACGGCCGTGTGACCCCGGTCGTCCTGGTCCCCGTCCGGCGTGGCGGGGTCACGTGGTGCACCGGTGGCACCGCCGAACCTGCGCGCCGACCAGACCCAGGAGGTCGAGGAGATGCGGCGGTTGCTCTCCTCGCTGTGAGTTCCGCGTCCGCAGCCTGGTGGCTGCAGGCCGTGACGATCGGCAGTGGCGTACGGCGTACGGCGGGCGCGGCGCTCGGGCGGCACGACCGGGGCGCCCCCGGCGGCGGGCGAGGGAGGTTCGCCGCCGGCCCGTACCCTTGAGGCCGTGACGACCGTGACCCAGGGTCCCTCCCGCACCGGGCCCGGCGCTGCCCCCGCCGGCCCCGCCGCGGCACCCGCGCCCACCGTCCCCGAGGGGCCCACCGTCCCCGAAGGGCGCAGCGCCCCCGGGCCGCAGGGGCTCGACGCCTGGCGGGCGCTGCCGAAGGTGCAGCAGCCGACGTGGCCCGACCCGGCCGCCCTCGCCGAGGTCGTGGACGAGCTGTCGGTGCTGCCGCCGCTCGTGATCGCCGCCGAGGTGGCCGCGCTGCGCACCCGGCTCGCAGCCGTCGCCGCCGGTGAGGCGTTTGTCCTGCAGGGCGGCGACTGCGCGGAGACGTTCGGGGGCGCCACCGCGAACGCCATCCGCGACAAGACGAAGACGCTCCTGCAGATGGCGGCGGTGCTGACGTATGGCGCCAGCGTCCCCGTCGTCAAGATCGGCCGCATCGCCGGGCAGTTCGCCAAGCCCCGCTCCAAGGACACAGAGGTCGTGCAGACCCCGGAGGGCCCGCGCGAGCTGCCGTCGTACCGCGGTGACGCCGTGAACGGGGTCGAGCCGACGCGGGAGGCGCGCGTGCCCGACCCGCGGCGTCTGCTGCGGATGTACAACACGTCGGCGGCCACGCTGAACCTCGTCCGCGGGTTCGCGACCGGCGGGTTCGCCGACCTGCGGGCCGTGCACGACTGGAACAAGGACTTCGTCCGCCGCTCGTCCGCGGGGGAGCGGTACGAGGCGCTCGCCCGCGACATCGACCGGGCGCTGTCGTTCATCCGCGCCTGCGGTGTCGACCTCGACTCCACGGGAGTCGCCCACGGCGTCGAGCTGTTCTCCAGCCACGAGGCCCTGCTGCTCGACTACGAGCGGGCTCTGACCCGGGTCGAGGACGCCACCGGGACGACGTACGACCTCTCCGGTCACCTGCTCTGGATCGGCGAGCGCACGCGCGACCCCGACGGCGCCCACGTCGACTTCCTCTCCCGCGTGGCGAACCCCGTCGCGGTCAAGCTCGGCCCGACGACGACCCCGGAGCGGATGTTCGAGCTCGCCGACCGGCTCGACCCGGACGGCGTCCCGGGCCGGCTCGCCTTCATCTCCCGCATGGGGGCGAAGAAGGTCCGCGACGGGCTCCCGCCGCTGGTCGAGGCCCTGCGCGACTCCGGCCGTCCAGCGGTGTGGATCTGCGACCCCATGCACGGCAACACGTTCGAGTCGGAGTCGGGCTACAAGACCCGCCACTTCGACGACGTGCTCTCCGAGGTCACCGGCTTCTTCGACGTGCACCGTGCGCTCGGCACCCACCCGGGGGGCATCCACGTCGAGCTCACCGGCGAGGACGTGACGGAGTGCCTCGGTGGCGGGGAGTCGATCAGCGACGCCGACCTCGGGGGGCGGTACGAGACCGCGTGTGACCCGCGGCTCAACACCGGGCAGTCGATCGAGCTCGCGTTCCTGACCGCGGAGATGCTGCAGGTGCACCGGGACGCGGTGACCGCCAGGCGGCGCGCCGCCGGGGAGCCCGCGGGCACGCCCCCGACCGCCCCGGGGATCGTGCCGCCCACCCCGCACCGCTGACCGCGGTCGTCGAGCCGGAGCCGGGAGAGCCAGTGCCGCCCCCCGACGGGATCACCGACCTGCGCAGCGACACCCTCACGCGGCCGACCCCGGCGATGCGCGAGGCGATGGCGTGGGCCGAGGTCGGCGACGACGTGTACGGCGAGGACCCGACCGTCCGCGCCCTCGAGGAGCACGTCGCCGGGCTGTTCGGCCACGAGGCTGCGCTGTTCGTCGCGACGGGCGTGCTCGGCAACCAGCTGGCGCTGCGGGTGCTCGTGCCGCCCACAGAGGAGCTGCTCTGCGACGCCGACGCCCACCTCGTGACCTACGAGGGCGGGGCCGCGGCGGAGTACGGCGGCATCTCCACCCGCACCCTCGTCAGCCCGCGCGGGCTGCTCGACCCGGACGTGCTGGCCACCCAGGTCCGCCCGGCCGGCTACGGCACGACGGTCACGCGGGCGGTGGCGGTCGAGCAGACCCACAACCGCGGGGGTGGGGCGGTCTGGCCCCTGGAGCGGCTGGAACGGGTCGCCGCGGTCACGCGCGCCGCCGGCGCGGCGCTGCACTGCGACGGCGCCCGGGTCCGGAACGCGCACGTGGCGAGCGGGGTGCCGCTGTCGACGTACGGCGGTCTGTTCGACACGCTCTCGGTCTGCCTGTCCAAGGGCCTGGGCGCGCCGGTCGGGTCTGTGCTCGTGGGTCACGGGAGCGCGTGGCCGAGGCGCGGGTGCTGCGCCGCGGCGGGGCTGCACGCGCTGACCCACCACGTGGAGCGGCTCGCCGACGACCACGAGCGGGCGCTGCGGCTCGCGACCCTGCTCGCCGACCGCGCACCGGCCGTCGTGGACCCGGCGACGGTCGAGACCAACATCGTGTCGCTGGACCTCGCGGGGGCGGGGCTCGAGGCGCCCGGGCTGGCGCAGCGGGCGCGGGAGCAGGGCGTGCTGCTGTCGGTGGTGGGCCGGGCGCGGGCGCGGCTCGTGCTGCACCTGGACGCGGATGACACCGACGTCGACCGGGCCGCCGAGGTGGTCGGGGCGCTGCTGGCGGCGTGACGCGCGCCTGTGACCGCTTGCACAGGCGGTCCAAACGCTTGCTGTGGTTACTCACTCGGGGGTCGGGCAAACAGACGTCATGGCTGACACCACGACGAACAAAATCATCGCTCAGCTGCGCGCCCTGCTGCAGCTGACCCAGACCGAGGCCCAGATCGCGCAGACGCGTGTCGGGCAGGCGACCACGGACGCGGTGCGTCGGGAGCTCACTCAGAACGGGCAGAACGCCGAGGAGCGCGCCCGCGTCATCGGCGACGCGCTGCGCCAGGTCGGTGGCACCCCCGACGTCGTCACCCCCGCGATCGGACGGCTCACCGCGCTGCTGAAGACCGGCGCCGAGCAGCCCAACCCGCTGTCCGAGGCCCTGCTGCAGGACCTCGGGCTCGAGCACCAGCTCGTCGACCGCGCCCGCTACGTTCGCGCGCTGGCCGTCCAGGCCGAGCTGCCGACCGTCGTCGCGCTCGCCGACCGGCTCGTCGAGGCGCACACCGCCACGGTCGAGTGGCTGACCACCGTGCTCGCGGAGGAGGCGCTCGGCGGCCCCGCGGCCCTCGCCGCCACCCCGCTGCAGCGCTTCGCCGGCACGGCGACCCGCGTCGCGAACTTCCCGAGCCGCGCGGCCGTGGAGGGCGTGAACCGCTACGTGCAGCTCGTGCAGCAGGCAGCCGGCCAGGTGCGCAACCGCTTCAGCGCCGCCGGTGAGAAGGCGACCCGCCTCACCGAGGACGCGCGTGAGGTCGTCGTCGCCGGGCGCGACGCGTCGCTCGAGAAGGCCGAGAAGGTCGCGCAGCGCGAGGGCAACGCCGAGGCCGCCGAGGCCGTCCACGAGACCCGCCGCAACACCGGCGCGCTCGAGGCCCGTGAGCTGCCGATCCGCAACTACGACAACCTCACCACGCAGGACGCGATCACCGAGATCAAGGGCCTGACCGAGGCCGAGGACATCCGCGCGATCGTCGCCTACGAGCAGGCCCACAAGGCCCGCACGAGCGTCGTTTCCGCCGCCCAGACGACCCTCGCCGGGGTCGCCAAGGAGGCCGCGGGCGTCACCAGCTGACACCCCGGTACGTCGGTACGTCGGGGAAGGGCTGCTGCCTCCGGGCAGCGGCCCTTCTGGCTGCCCGGGAGTGGCGTCGGCGCCGCGGGCTCCCGGTACAGCCGACGGGACCGGTCGTCCTCACCACGAACGTCCGGTTGACTGCCTGCTTGCTCCGGCAGGGTTCAGCGCCCAGCGAATCAGATGTTCGTGTGGCGGGAGCCGACGGGCCGCGGTCAGCCAGCGGGGGTGACTGGCGGCGCCGTGGCCCCCGCCGCCTCGGCCGCCTGTGCCGCGCCCGCCGCCCCTGCCGTCCCCGCGTCAGTGGGCTCCGGTGACGCCTCTGACTCGGGGGACACCTCGGCCGACGGTGACACCTCGGGCGTCGCCGTCGGCTCATCCTCGGGCACGACCTGGGGCGTCGGCTCGGTGTCCCTGCTCGGCTGCTCCGCCCCGTCGTCACCGTTCGTGACCGCTGGGGTGGGCGTCGCGGACGGCTCGGTGTCCTCCCGCGTCGGACTCGGCGTCCCTGTCCCGGCCGGGTCTGGCGGGCCAGGCGCCGCTGCGTCGGACGCCACCGACCCCAGCGTTGTCCCCGCCGAGGTGGGCTGGCCGGAGACGAGCGCGGCCAGGGGCTCCCCGGCGACCAGCTCGGCCGCCGACACCCCGCCCAGCGCGAGGGCGAACGCGGCCGCCGCGCCCGCGACCGGCGCCCAGCGGACCCCCCGTCGCGAGTCCCGCCCGGTCCCGTCGGCACGCGGTGCGGTGTGGACGACCTCGGTGCCGGCCGGCATCCGCCGTACGACGGTCCGCACGGTGTCCGAGGTCCGGCGCAGCGAGAGGTGTAGAGCGACCCCCCGACCGTCGCGACCACGCTGCCCAGCGCGGCGCCGGCGACGGTGCCGGCGACGCCGAGGGTCGACGCGGCGACGGCCGCGGTCGTGGCGGCGAGTGCCCCGCCGACCACCTGGGCGCCGCTGACGTCGAGGCGCGGGCGTGTGTTGTCGGTTGTGTCAGTCATCGGGTCTGGTCCTGCGTTCGGGGTCAGTGCTTCCCACCGTGGGAGCCCGACCCGTCGAGCACAACGTTGACGCGCCGCGCGTGTGCGACGCCACCCCGCGCGGCGCTGGTCGCCGTGCGGGGCAGCGGGGGGTCGAGGGGCGGGGAGTCCGCGGTCACTGTGGTCATCGTGGCGGGCCGGCCCCCGTCCGTCGCGATCGCTCGGGCGGCCCCACCGCCCCCTACAGTGGAGGGCGTGTCTGGTGCCCTCGACGGCCGCGTCGACCTCCCGGGAGCGACGGCCCCCGTCCGTCGCCGCGCCGACCCGACCGGCCGCGGCACCGCCACGCTCCCCGAGCTCCGGCGCCTCGTGGAGAACCAGTTCCTCACCGGCTTCTCCCACCGCATCTGGCTGACCGGTGAGGTGGACGCCCCGGAGGAGGGGCGCGACGGCGGCCTCCATTTCGACCTGGTGGCGCTCGACGGCGACGAGGACTGGCTCCGGCTGCCCTGCGACATCCCCGCCGAGTCGCTCCCCGAGCTGCGCGGCCTGCTGCAGCGGGTCTCTGACGCCGACCTCGACGACGTGGTGGCTCCGGGTCGCGCGGCCCGGGTCGGCGGCCTCCTGCGTTACGACTTCCGGGTGCACCGCTTGGCCCTCGCGGTGTCGGCCGTCGATCCGGCGACGACGGCGCAGGCGCTGGCCGACGCCCGGGCACAGGCCCGCGAGGAGGTGCTCGGCTCCGGGCTGGCCCGGCACCAGCGCCGGCTCGCCGAGCCCGTGGCCCCGGTGCACGTCGCCCTCGTGGGCGGCGTCGATGACCCGGCGCTGCAGCGGGCCGCCGACCGGCTGCGCAGCAGCGGCTACGCGGTCGACCTCCGGCTCGCGCCCGCCGTGCTGACCGGCGCGGGGGCCAGTGCACGTGTGGCGGAGGCCCTGGCGCGGGTCGCGGGCCACAGCGACCTCGTGCTCCTCGTCCGCGGGGAGGGTCGCGAGCTGGAGCTCGCCGCCTTCGACGGCGACGAGCTCGCCCGGGCCGTCGCGGCGACGCCCGTGCCGGTCGTCGCGGGTCTGGGTGGTCGTGGTGAGCGCACGGTCTGCGACGAGGTCGCGGCCGAGTCGCTGCCGACGGCCGACGCCGCCGTCGACCACGTGCTCACGCGACTGGACGGCGCGTTCCTCGCGCTGGGCCGCTGGCGCCGGGAGGTCAGGGCCGAGGCGGAGGCCGCCCTCGACCGCGCGCGCGGTGAGCTCGAGGC
>JALYNB010000296.1 GCA_030773395.1 Actinomycetota bacterium | reverse complement strand
GCACAGGAGCTCGTGGCCGTCGGCGTGCAGCACCGGGAGCTCCAGCGGCACGCCGAGCACGTTCGCCTGGCCCGTGGTGAGGTGGCGCGTGAAGCCGGCGACGTGCAGCTCCCGCAGTCTCGGGGGGACCAGCGCCACGACCCGTCGCCCGACGAGGTCGTCGGGGTCCCACCCGACGAGCCGTCCCAGCGGCTCGCTCACCGCGAGGATGCGGTTGCTCTCGTCCGCCGCGACGACCGGGCGGTCGGCCTCGCGGACCAGCGTGGGGTCCCAGTCGGGCTGCGGGAGCGCGTCGACGGGCTCGACGAGGCGTACGTGCTCGGAGTCGAGGCCCGGCCACCGCGACGCGGCCACGCCGCCGACCTGCGCGATCACTTGCTCGCAGGCCCAGTCGCGCACCGCGACGACCTCCGGCAGGGCCGGCCGCGCCAGCAGGGCGCCGTCGGCCGCCAGCCGCTCGGCGGCGTCCAGCGAATCCTGCAGCGCGGCGAAGGACTCCGCCGACGCGGGGTCGAGCACCAGGTCGACGTCCAGGGTGGCCGGCACCTCGGGGAGCGGGGACGGGTGGCCGGTCGGGAGGGGGAGGACGGGGACTCCGGAAGCAGCCGCCCGCTCGAGGGCGCGCTCCACGGCCGCTGCGAGCATGCCCTGCGCGTCGTCGGCGGCCTGCACGGCGGCTCGTGCGGGCGAGCCACCCCGGTCCGCCGTCCACCCGCCGGCGTCCGCACCCGACAGCGCGAGCACGTACTCGCGGAGGAGCGCGTCGTGGTGCTGCTGCGCTGCGAGCCACAGCGACACCGGCAGGTCGCGCAGGGCCACATGCGCCGCTTCCGGCTCGGGTGCGCTGGACCCCGTGCCGGTGGCGGCGGCGTCCCGCGTGTCGTCGGGGCCGCTGGCCCCGGACGCGGGCGCGAGGTACACGTCGGCGAGGTCCCAGGCCTCGTCGTCCCAGGCGTCGAGGTCGGGGGCCGCGTCGCCGTCCCGCGAGCCGACGTAGAACCAGACGGTCTTGCCGTCGCCCTCGTGGCTGTCGATGCCGAACCGTTCGGCGAGCGCGGCCACGAGGCCGAGCCCTCGGCCCGTGGTGGCGTGCTCGCCGTACGCGCGCTGGACCGGCAGCAGGGGGCTGTGGTCGAGCACGTCGACCCGGACGGCGTCCGGGAGCACTCGCACCTCGACCTCGACCTCGGTGTGGGCGTGGAGCACGGCGTTGCTGACGACCTCGCTGACGGCGAGCTCGGCGGCGTCCGTCCACTCGTCGCGGTCGTTCTCGGCGAGCAGGCGGCGCACCAGGCACCGGGCGGCGGACGCGCTGCGCGGGTCGGGCTGCAGGGTGGCGCGTTCCTGGGCGAGGACGTCGCCGGTCACCGTGCCTCCAGCCGAGCGGACACGGCGGGCCCCTCCTCCCTGTCCGTGCGCCGGGCGGCGCGGCGTGCGCGGCGGTGCCGCGACCGGGAGGGAGTTCCCCGACCGGTCCGGACTACGCCCGGGACGTGGCAGGTCCCTGCCAGGTGGGGCACCGGTGGCTGCCGCAGGCCGGGGCTGGACCGCGAGGCCTGGGACGGGCAGTATCGGGGTAGCAACCGCCCGCGCACGCACCACGACCACCGACCACACAGACAACCGAGCAGCGCTCGGGCCGACACCGCACACAGCGAACGCAGGAACCCCGGGAAGACGAGGCCGTCGGGGAAGGCGCCCCTCGTCCCGATGGAGGTCCCGGTGTCCGCTCGTGGTGTGCTGCACGTGCACTCCTGCCCGCCTGCGCTCACCCCCCACGTCGAGTGGGCGGTGAGCGGCGAGCTCGGGGTGCGCGTCACGCTGTCCTGGTCCGACCAGCCCGCGTCGGCTGGTGCGCTGCGCGCCGAGTGCGGCTGGAAGGGGCGTCCCGGCACTGCCGCGCGCCTCGCCTCGACGCTGCGCGGGTGGTCGCTGCTCCGCTTCGAGGTCACGGAGGAGCCGAGCCCGGGGTACGACGGGGAGCGCTTCTCCCACACCCCCACCCTCGGACTCTGGCGCGCGACGACGTCGGCCAACGGTGACGTGATGGTGGGGGAGGACCGGCTCCGGGCCGTCCTCGAGGCCCACCGCGAGCCGGCGCTGCTCGCCCACGAGCTGGACCGGCTGCTGGGCACCGCTTGGGACGCGGAGCTCGAGCCCTACCGCCGCGGGGCCGACGGCGTCCCGGCGACGTGGCTCCACCAGGTGGTCTGACGGCGGCGGTCGGAGGGGACCGGCGCCCGCGCAGTAGCGTCTCCCCCCGATGGACGAGACCCTGCTGATCACCGTCACCGGCCGGGACGAGCCGGGCCTGACGACGGCCCTGTTCGCCGTCCTCGCCGCGCAGGGGGCGTCGGTGGTCGACGTCGAGCAGGTGACCGTCCGCGACCGCCTCCTCCTCGGGATCCTCGTGCAGGTGGCGGGCGACCCCACGCCCCTGCGGGCCGCGGTGGCCGCCCGCGCCCAAGAGCTCGGGGTCTCGGCCGACCTCGAGGTGGTGCGGGGGCGGTCGACCCGCGACCGCACGGTCACCCACCACGTCACCCTGCTGGGGCGCACGGTCAGCGCCGACGCCCTCGCCGCCGTCACGGCCGAGGTCGCCGCCTGCGGCGCCAACATCGAGGGCATCCTCCGGCTGTCGGACTACCCGCTGACCAGCTACGAGCTGCACCTGTCGGGCGGCGAGGGGAGCGACCTGCGCGTCGCCCTCGCTGGGGCGGGCACGCGAGTCGGCGTCGACGTCGCCGTGCAGCGGGCGGGGCTCCACCTGCGGGCGAAGCGGCTCGTCGTCATGGACGTCGACTCCACCCTCGTGCAGGGCGAGGTCATCGAGCTCCTCGCCGAGCACGCCGGGCACGGCGACCAGGTCGCGCGGATCACCGAGGCCGCGATGCGCGGCGAGCTCGACTTCGAGGCCTCCCTGCGCGCCCGGGTGCGGCTCCTCGAGGGGCTGCCGCTGGAAGCGGTCGACGACGTACGGCGGTCACTGCGGCTCATGCCGGGCGCGCAGACGTTGGTGCGCACGCTCAAGCGCCTCGGCTACGTCACGGCGATCGTCTCGGGTGGGTTCACGCAGGTCACCGACTCCCTGGTCGAGCGTCTCGGCCTCGACCACGCGGCGGCCAACACGCTGGAGGTCGTCGACGGCCGGCTCACCGGCGGGCTCGTCGGGCCCGTCGTGGACCGGGCGGGCAAGGCCGCGGCACTGGAACGGTTCGCCGCCGCGGCGGGCGTGCCGCTGTCGGCGACGGTGGCGATCGGCGACGGGGCGAACGACCTCGACATGCTCGCAGCGGCCGGGCTCGGCATCGCCTTCAACGCGAAGCCGATCGTGCGGGCCGCGGCCGACACGGCGGTGTCGGGGCCGTTCCTCGACGCGGTGCTGTTCGTCCTCGGCATCCCCCGCGGCGACGTGGAGGCGGCGGACGCCGCCGACGCCGAGGGCGTCCCGCTGGGGTAGGCACGACCCGTGGCAGAGCCCCGGGACCCCGTCGCCGACCTCGAGCGCATCGCGTTCTACCTGGAGAGAGCGCTCGAGCCGTCGTACCGCGTCCGCGCCTTTCGCAACGCCGCCGCCACCCTGCGGCGGCTCCCGCCGGGCGAGGCCGCGCAGCGCGCCGCGGCGGGCACCCTCACCGAGCTGGGCGGCATCGGGAAGGTGACCGCGCAGGCGGCCGCGGAGTCCCTCGCCGGGGAGGTGCCCGTCTACCTGCGGCGCTGGGAGGCGACGGGCGGCCGGCCGGTCGCGGAGGGCGGCGCCGAGCTGCGCGCCGCGCTGCGGGGCGACTGCCACGTGCACTCCGACTGGAGCGACGGCGGCTCGTCGATCGACGAGATGGCCCGGGCGGCCCGTGACCTCGGGCACGAGTACATGGTGCTCACCGATCACTCGCCGCGGCTCACCGTCGCCCGCGGCCTGTCGCCCGAGCGGCTCCGGGAGCAGCTCGACGTCGTGGCGCGGCTGAACGAGGAGCTGGCTCCGTTCCGGATCCTCACCGGCATCGAGTGCGACATCAACGAGGACGGCAGCCTCGACCAGGAGCCCGAGCTGCTGGCCCGGCTCGACGTGGTGGTCGCGAGCGTCCACTTGAAGCTGCGGATGCCGCGCGCGGACATGACCCGCCGGATGGTCACGGCGATCGCGAACCCGCACACCGACGTCCTGGGGCACTGCACCGGACGCAACGTCAGCAACCAGGGGCGTGGCGGGAGGACGCGGCCGGAGTCGGAGTTCGACCCGGAGGTCGTGTTCGAGGCGTGCCGGCAGTTCGGCACGGCGGTCGAGGTGAACTGCCGGCCCGAGCGGCTCGACCCGCCGAAGCGCCTGCTGCGGCTCGCGGTGGAGGCCGACTGCTTGTTCTCGATCGACACCGACGCGCACGCGCCCGGCCAGCTGGACTGGCAGCCCTACGGGTGCGAGCGCGCCGCGCAGTGCGGCGTGCCGGTCGACCGGGTCGTCAACACCTTTAGCGCCCGGGACCTGGTGTCCTGGGCGCTCGAGGGGCGCGGCTGAGGGCCGGCGGGTGGGAACGGGACCGCCGGGGCTGCGTTCTCCCGGCGGTCCCGCAGCTCAGGAGGCGGTGCGTTGCCGGGGCAGCAGCTCCGTCAGGGGCCCCGTGGCGGTCTCGATGACCTGCTCGGGGAGCGCGTCGGCGACGAGCAGCACGCAGGCCGCGTCGGCGGCCAGCGTCAGCACGCGCTCCTCGTCGCGTCCCTCGTCCGTACGGCGGCACGTGCCGCACGGGTGCCGCAGCGCCTCGGCGGCGCTGCGCTGCACGAGCGTCCAGAGACGCCGGCGGGAGGTGACGACCGCGGCGTGCCAGGCCGCCTCGCGGGCGTCCTCCCGCTCGCTCTGACCGGCCAGCGCGCGGGCGGCGAGCCCGTCGAACAGCGCGCGGCCGCGGGGGTCGTGGCAGCGCGAGGCGAGCAGCGGCAGGTGCGCGAGCAGCGACTTCACCTGATTGGCCTGCGGGCCCAGGTCGGGCTCGACGGGCCCGGTCTGCCCGAACACGGCGCGCCAGGGGGCCATGAGGGCCGCGTGCTGCGCGCGGCTGAGGACGGGGCGGGCGTACGCGCCGGCCACGGCGTCGCGGACCGCCTTCAGCCCGAGGGAGGTGGTCGCCGGGTCGAGCGTCACGTACTCGGCGTGGCCGTGGAGGTCGTCGGCGTACAGGGCGCTGACGGCGTCGAACGCGGCGAGCACCTCGAGGACCAGCGGGCTGTCCGGCGTCAGCGCCCTGGCCCGCGCGGCGGCGACGTGGCCGTTGTTCTCCCAGCGCAGCGCGAGGGCGTGCAGCGCGGCGTCGTCGAGCGACGGCAACAGCGCGAGGACGCCGAGCACCTCGTCGAGGTTCGGGTGCTCGTCGAGCGAGTTGATCTGCCGGCGCCTGCGCAGCACGTGCCACCTCCGGTGCGTGATGTACCGGGATCCTCGGCGCGGATCCGCCGCAGCACGAGGGCTGGCTTCGGGGATGCCTCGCCGGAACCACCACGCCTGGTCCGGGATGACTAGCCACCGCGGCACGAGTGGCAACATCGCCTCGTGCGACCGACCGAGCCCCGCCGCGCCGACGACCGTGCCGTCACGCGACGCGACGGCATCGTGACGTGGCACAGCTTCTCGTTCGGCCCCCACTACGACCCCGCCTTCACCGGCGTCGGCCCCCTGGTCGCCCTCAACGAGGAGCTGGTCGGGCCCGGCTCCGGGTACGACGACCACCGGCACGCGGCCCTCGACGTCGTCACCTGGGTCACGGCGGGCCGGGTCGCGCACACGGACGCGGTGTCGGGTGCGCGGGTGCTGGGTGCGGGGACGGTGGCTGTGCTGCGTGCCGGCCCTGGCGTGGTGCACGCGGAGCGCTGCCCGGCGGGGGCGGACAACCCCGCGCGGATGCTGCAGTCGTGGCTCGTCGCGCCGTCGGCCGGGGCGCCGTCGTACGACGCGGTGGAGGTGGCCCCGCAGATGGAGGGCGGTCGCTTCACGGCGGTGGCGGCGGGGCCGGGAGGGCCTTCCGCGCCGCTGGCGCTGTCCGTCGCGGGCGCGGTGCTGTGGGTCGCGCGGCTGGGGCCGGGGGGGAGCGCGGCTCTGCCGCCGCTCACCGGGGGCTGGCTGCACCTCGCGGCCGGGACGCTCGAGTGCGCAC
>JALYNB010000295.1 GCA_030773395.1 Actinomycetota bacterium | reverse complement strand
GCGCTGCATGCAGGGTGCCGTGCTGTCGATCAGCGCCTCGGCGAGTGACACCCGCCTACATCGAGGCGATGAGCTTCTCGACCCGCTCGTCGACGGCCTTGAACGGGTCCTTGCACAGGACCGTGCGTTGCGCCTGGTCGTTGAGCTTGAGGTGCACCCAGTCGACGGTGAAGTCGCGGCGCCGCTCCTGGGCCTTGCGGATGAACTCGCCGCGGAGCTTGGCCCGGGTCGTCTGCGGGGGCGTGGACTTGGCCTCGAAGATGGCCAGGTCGCCCGTCACCCGGTCGACCTGGCCGCGCCGCTCCAGCAGGTAGTAGAGGCCCCGCCGCCGCGAGATGTCGTGGTAGGCGAGGTCGATCTGGGCGATCCGCGCGCTGGACAGCTCGAGGTCGTGCTTGGCCTGGTAGCGCTCGACCAGCTGGAGCTTCGTCACCCAGTCGATCTCGCGGGCGACCGGGTCGAGGTCGCCGGTCTCCACGGCCTCGAGCGTGCGCCCCCACAGGTCCAGCACGCGCTTGGTCACCGGGTCGCCGCCGCGGCGGTCGACGAACGTACTGGCCTTGTCGAAGTACTCCCGCTGGATCGCGAGCGCGCTCGCCTCCTTGCCGTTCGCCAGCTTGACCGGCCGCCGACCGGTGATGTCGTGGCTGACCTCGCGGATCGCCCGGATCGGGTTCTCCAGCGTCAGGTCCTTCATCGCCACGCCGGCCTCGACCATCCGCAGCACGAGGTCGGCGGTGCCGACCTTCAGGAGCGTGGTGCACTCGTTCATCGTCGAGTCCCCGACGATGACGTGCAGCCGGCGGAACCGCTCGGCGTCGGCGTGCGGCTCGTCCCGCGTGTTGATGATCGGTCGGCTGCGCGTGGTCGCCGACGAGACGCCCTCCCAGATGTGCTCCGCGCGCTGAGAGAGGCAGTAGACCGCGCCGCGCGGCGTCTGCAGCACCTTCCCGGCCCCGGAGGTGAGCTGGCGGGTCACGAGGAACGGGATCAGGACGTCGGCCAGCCGCCCGAACTCGCCGTGGCGGCCCACGAGGTAGTTCTCGTGGCAGCCGTAGGAGTTGCCCGCCGAGTCGGTGTTGTTCTTGAACAGGTAGACGTCGCCGGCGATGCCCTCCTCGCGCAGCCGCCGCTCGGCGTCGACGAGCAGCCCCTCGAGGATGCGCTCGCCGGCCCGGTCGTGCGTGACGAGGTCGACGACCGAGTCGCACTCCGGCGTCGCGTACTCGGGGTGGGAGCCGACGTCGAGGTAGAGCCGCGCGCCGTTCTTGAGGAAGACGTTGCTGCTGCGCCCCCAGCTCACGACCCGGCGGAACAGGTAACGGGCGACCTCGTCGGGCGACAGGCGGCGCTGCCCCCGGAACGTGCAGGTGACGCCGTACTCGTTCTCGATGCCGAAGATGCGGCGTTCCATGACCAGAGCCTAGGCGGGCCGCTCCCCCGCCGCGTGATGAGGCGGCGGGTCGCCGTCGTCGTGGGGTCAGCCCGACTTCTGGACGTCCCGCAGGTCCATGACGAACACCAGCGTGGCGTTCGGCGGGATGACGCCGCCGGCGCCCTGGGCGCCGTAGCCCTTGTCGGGCGGGATGACGACCTGGCGGCGGCCCCCCACCTTCATGCCGGTGACCCCCGCGCTGAAGCCCTCGATCACGCCGCCGCCGACCTGGAACTCGATCGGCTCCCCGCGGCTGTAGGACTCGTCGAAGGGCTGGTCGGGCGACTCGTAGAGCACGCCGACGTAGTCCACGGCGACCAGGTCACCCGGCCCGGCCTCCTTCCCCGTGCCCTCGGTGATCTCGGTGATCTGCAGCTCGGTCGGGGGCGCGCCGGCGGGTACGTCGACGGTGGGGACCTGGGCGGGCACGGCGGACTCCTCGGGACTGGCGGACGGGGACTCGGCGGTCGTGGGGGCGGCGGCCGGGCTGGCCGCGGTGTCGCCGGCGCTGTCCTCGCCACAGCCGGCGAGGGCGAGCACGGTGGCCGCGGCGACGGCGGTGACGCTGGTGCGGGTGCGCAAGGGGTCGACCTCTCGGAGCGGACGGGACCGGGACGACGGTAGGCGACCCGAGGACCGCCGGCTCAGTCGGTGGCGTGCGGGCCGTCGCCCTGGTCGCCGCCCGGCTCCCGGTGGCTGCCCGCCCCGTTCTCGCTGACGCCCATGAGCCTCGCGAGCGCGCTCCCGGCCAGTCGCCGGAACGCCCGCCGCGGCCGCGTCCGGTCGAGCACAGCGACCTCCAGCTGCGACGGCGTGAGCGTGCGGGGCTGCGCGCCCGGCATGTCGCTGCCCGGACCGGACTTCGCGAGCGCGTCGACGGCCAGCGCCAGCGCGTCCTCCAGAGCCCCGCCCTCCCGGTGCTCGGTGCGCAGTCTCCCGGAGAGCGTGTCCGCGTGGCCGCCCATCGCCACGAAGCCCGTCTCGTCGGCCACCGACCCGTCGTACGTCAGCCGGTAGAGCTGGTCGGCGTCCGGGTCGTCGCCGACCTCCGCCACGACGATCTCCACCTCGTACGGCTTGCCGGACTCCGTGAAGATCGTGCCCAGTGTCTGGGCGTACGCGTTCGCGAGCGCGCGCCCGGTGACGTCGCGCCGGTCGTAGGCGTAGCCCCGCATGTCCGCGAGGCGCACGCCCGCCACCCGCAGGTTCTCGAACTCGTTGTACTTGCCGACCGCGGCGAAGGCGATCCGGTCGTAGATCTCACTGACCTTGTGGAGCGCCCGAGAAGGATTCTCCGCGACGAAGAGGATCCCGTCCGCGTAGGTCAGGGCGAGCACGCTGCGACCGCGGGCTATGCCCTTGCGGGCGTAGTCCGCCTTGTCCTTCATGATCTGCTCGGGCGAGACGTAGAAGGGCATCGACACGGTGCTCAAGGACCTCTCGGGTGGGCCGGTCAGGGCGCGGGCGGCGTACGGCGTCGGGCGGTGGACCTGCGGGTCAGCCGCCGGGGTTCTCGTGCCGCGCCGCGACGATCTCGTCGACGATGCCGCCGACCTCGTGGTCGGGCAGGCGGCGGAACCCCTCGTCGGTGACGGTGACGACGACCGGGAAGATCCGCCGCGTGAGGTCAGGACCGCCCGTGGCCGAGTCCTCGTCGGCTGCGTCGTAGAGGGCGTCGACGCAGAGGCGGACCGCGCCCGCCTCGTCGACGCCGTCGCGGTAGCGCTTCTTCAGGGCGCCCCGGGCGAACAGCGACCCCGAGCCCACGGAGTAGAACGAGTGCTCCTCGTAACGACCGCCGGTGATGTCGTAGCTGAAGATGCGGCCCGCCTTCTCCGAGCTGTCGGCCTCCAGGTCGTAGCCGGCGAACAGGGGGACGACGGCGAGGCCCTGCATCGCGGCGCCGAGGTTGTTGCGGATCATGGTCGAGAGGCGGTTCGCCTTGCCGTCGAGGGAGAGCGTCGAACCCTCGATCTTCTCGTAGTGCTCGAGCTCGACCTGGAAGAGCCGCACCATCTCCACGGCCAGCCCGGCCGTTCCGGCGATGCCGACGCAGGAGTACTCGTCGGCCTGGAAGACCTTCTCGATGTCGCGCTGCGCGATGACGTTGCCCATCGTCGCGCGCCGGTCGCCGGCCATCACCACCCCGGAGGTGTGGGTGACCGCGACGATCGTGGTGCCGTGCGGCGCGAGGTCGGCCGTCACGTGGCCGGGGAGGGGCTCCCGCCGCCCGGGGAGGAGCTCGGGCGACGTCCGGGCGAGGAAGTCGGTGAAGCTGCCGCTGCCCACCTCGGTGAATGCAGCTGGTAGACGCCCGGACAGATACGGGTCCGCTGCCACGTGGTTCCTCTCAGGTAGACGATCGCGCGTTGCATCACGTCGACTCGGTCGCGGAACTGCCCGAGGCCTCCGTTGCAGTTGGAGCAGAGGATCTCCGCGGACGAGCCCGGTGACGTGGTCGTGGTCGACGTGCTCCGCCTTGCCCTCCCGGCAGATGGCGCCGACCCCGCCCTGGACCGGCTGCGTGGGAAGGCCTCGACGGGCTTGACCTCGCTGCAGTCGGGGCAGCACGTGGGCACGCTGCTGCGACGCTGCTTGCGCGGCGCGGGTGGTGCGCCGACGCGCTTGCGTTCGCGTTGCGCCGCTGCCCGTTGCCGCTGGCATGGCTTGCAGTAGCTGCCGATGTTGTCCGAGTTGCGCGGTGGGCGTAGAACTCCTCGGGCGGCCTCGCTGTCCGCACTCGCGGCACGTCTTCGAGAGGGCGTCAGACTGACGCCCGATAGATCACTGTCCTCCTTTTTGCACGTACCCGCGCACGAATTCCTCGGCGTTTTCCTCCAGGACGTCGTCGATCTCGTCCAGGAGCGCGTCGACGTCGTCGGTGAGCTTGTCCTGCCGCTCCTTGACGTCGTCGGAGACGCTGACGTCGTCGACGACCTCGTCGGTCTCCTCGCTGCGTCGGCTGCCCCGCTGCTGGCCGCCGCCGGTCTCCCTCGTGGCCATCCCGTCTCCTCCTGCGCTGGCCCGCCCTCTCTGGGCGGGACGTGGGCCGACCCTATGCCCAGGGTGTGACAGATCGCCGTCCCCGCGCGGTCACACCCCGGTCACGTGCCCTGACTCCCCGACCCCCACCGCCCGCGGGCGGTCAACCGGCCGCCCCGCTCCAGCACCCGTCCCACGGAGAGGCGGAGCACCGACGCGTAGGCGCGCACCACCTGCGTGTAGCCCGGCGTCGGCCCGCGGTAGCCGAGGAAGCCCCGCGGCCCACGCGTCATCCGCCCGGTGCGCGTGTCGTACCGCGAGCCGTGCCAGGGGCAGACGAGGCAGCCGTCCGCGCCGATCGTCCCCCGCGACATGTCCGCCAGTTGGTGGCGGCAGCGGCGGCCGACGGCGAAGTGCGTGCCGTCGCGCTGCGTGCCGACGACCCAGCCGTTCAGCTCCGTGACGGTGCCGGGCGGCAGGTCGGCGGCGGGGATCGACGGTTCGTCGGGCACGGGTGCCTCCGCGGGTCAGGGGGTGGGCGCCTGGGCCCTTCCCGCCCCGCCGGGTGGCACGCGCTCAGTCGCTCAGCGCTTGCCGCCCAGGGCCTCGACGAGCTCCAGCGCGGTGTCGCACTCCTCCAGGAGCGCCCCCACGTGCGCCCGCGTGCCGCGCAGCGGCTCCAGGGTCGGCACGCGCTGCAGCGAGTCCTTGCCCACGTCGAAGATGACCGAGTCCCAGGACGCGGCGGCCACGTCCGCGCCGTACCGGGAGATGCACCGCCCCCGGAACCACGCCCGCGTGTCCTCCGGCGGGGTCGACACCGCCGCGAGCACCTCGTCCTCGCTGACGAGCCGCGCCATGCTGCCCCGGGCGACGAGCCGGTTGTAGAGGCCGCGGTCGGGCCGTACGTCGGCGTACTGCAGGTCGACGAGCGCGAGCTTCGGGGCGTCCCAGCCCAGCCCCTCCCGGTCGCGGTAGCCCTCCAGCAGCGACAGCTTGGTCGGCCAGTCGAGCGCGCCCGACAGCGACAGCGGGTCGTCCGCCAGCCGCGTGAGCACCGACTCCCAGCGGTCGAGGACGTCGGCGGTGCCGGCGTCGACATCGGCACCGAGCCGGTCCTCGACGTGCTTGCGGGCCTGCTCGAGGTAGGCCATCTGCAGCTGCAGCGCAGTCATGCGCCGTCCGTCCGCGAGCGTGAGCCGGTGGGACAGCGAGGGGTCGTGGCTCACCTCGCGGAGCGCGGTGACGGGACCGTCGACCGTGAGGTCGACGCCCGCCTGCCCGAACCAGCCGTCCTCGATCATGGCGAGCACCAGGCTCGTCGTGCCGACCTTCAGGTACGTCGACAGCTCCGCGAGGTTGGCGTCCCCGATGATCACGTGGAGCCGGCGGTACTTCTCCGGGTCGGCGTGCGGCTCGTCGCGGGTGTTGATGATCGGCCGCTTGAGCGTGGTCTCGAGTCCGACCTCCACCTCGAAGAAGTCGGCGCGCTGCGTGAGCTGGAAGCCGGAGCCGCGACTGTCGGTGCCGATGCCGACGCGACCCGCGCCCGTGACGACCTGGCGGCTCACGAAGAACGGGGTGAGGTGGCGGACGACGTCCGCGAAGGGCGTCGCGCGGGCGACGAGGTAGTTCTCGTGGGTGCCGTAGGAGGCGCCCTTGCCGTCGGTGTTGTTCTTGTAGAGCTGGATCGGTCGGACACCCGGCACCTGCGCCGCCAGCCGGGCCGCCTCCGCCATGACCCGCTCGCCGGCCTTGTCCCAGACGACGACGTCGCGCGGGTTGGTGCACTCCGGTGCCGAGTACTCCGGGTGCGCGTGATCGACGTACAGCCGGGCGCCGTTCGGGAGGATGACGTTCGCGAGGCCCAGCTCGTCCTCGTCGATCCCGGGAGCGACGTGGTCGGTCTGGGTGGCGCCCACCTCGAAGCCGCGGGCGTCGCGCAGCGGGTTCTCCTCGTCGAAGTCCCACCGCGCCCGCCGGCCCCGCCCGCCGGCGAGGACCCTGCCACCGTAGGCGTTCACGACCTGCGACGACGCCACCATCGCGTTCGCCGCCGGGTCGCCCGGCACGCTGATCCCGAACTCGGTCTCGGTGCCCACCACGCGGCGCGTCGTCATCGCGCCACCCTCGGGGATGAGCCGCCGCCCCGCGACCCGGCCGACACCCCGCGGCGGGCCCGCCGCGGGCCGGTCACAGGTACTGGCCGGTGTTCGCGACCGTGTCGATCGAGCGGCCGGCCTCGCCGCTCTTGCCGCTCGAGACCAACGTGCGGATGTAGACGATCCGCTCGCCCTTCTTGCCGCTGATCCGCGCCCAGTCGTCGGGGTTGGTCGTGTTCGGCAGGTCCTCGTTCTCCTTGAACTCGTCCACACAGGCGGCCATGAGGTGGGCCATGCGGATGCCCCGCTGGCCCTGCTCGAGCAGGTCCTTGATGGCCATCTTCTTCGCCCGGGCCACGATGTTCTCGATCATCGCGCCGGAGTTGAAGTCCTTGAAGTACAGGACCTCCTTGTCGCCGTTCGCGTAGGTGACCTCGAGGAAGCGGTTGGTGTCGTCCTCGGCGTACATCCGCTCGACCGTGCGCTGGATCATCCCCGCGACGGTGGCGGCGCGGCTGCCGCCGTGTTCGGCGAGGTCGTCGGCGTGCAGCGGGAGGTCCTCGACGATGTACTTCGAGAAGATGTCGCGGGCGGCCTCGGCGTCGGGACGCTCGACCTTGATCTTCACGTCGAGCCGGCCCGGGCGCAGGATCGCCGGATCGATCATGTCCTCGCGGTTCGACGCGCCGATGACCAGCACGTTCTCGAGCGTCTCCACGCCGTCGATCTCGGCGAGCATCTGCGGGACGATCGTGTTCTCCACGTCGGAGGAGACCCCGGACCCACGGGTGCGGAAGATGGAGTCCATCTCGTCGAAGAACACGATGACGGGCGTGCCCTCGCTGGCCTTCTCCCGGGCGCGCTGGAAGACGAGCCGGATGTGGCGCTCGGTCTCGCCGACGTACTTGTTGAGCAGCTCGGGACCCTTGATGTTCAGGAAGTACGAGCGGCCCTCGCCCTTGCCGGTCACCTCGGCGACCTTCTTCGCCAGCGAGTTCGCCACCGCCTTCGCGATGAGCGTCTTGCCGCAGCCGGGCGGGCCGTAGAGCAGGACGCCCTTCGGCGGACGCAGCTTGTGCTCCCGGAACAGCTCGCCGTGCAGGAACGGCAGCTCGACGGCGTCGCGGATCGACTCGATCTGGCCCGCGAGCCCGCCGATCTGCTCGTAGTGGATGTCGGGGACCTCCTCGAGGACGAGCTCCTCGACCTCGCTCTTCGGGATCCGCTCGAACACCCACCCGCTGCGCGGCTCCAGCAGCAGGGAGTCGCCCGCCTTCAGCGGGGCGTCCATCAGCGGGCCGGCGATGTGGACGACCCGCTCTTCGTCGGTGTGGTTGAGGACCAGCGCGCGGTCGCCGCCCTCGAGGACCTCCTTGAGCAGGACGACCTCGCCGGACCGCTCGAACTCCCGGGCGGCCACGACGGCCATCGCCTCGTTGAGCATGACCTCCTGGCCGCGCCGCAGGTCCTCGGCCTCGACCACCGGGCTCAGGCTGACGCGCATCTTGCGACCGCCCGTGAACACGTCCACGGTGCCGTCGTCGAAGGCCTCGAGGAACACGCCGTAGCCGCTCGGCGGCTGGGCGAGGCGGTCGACCTCCTCCTTCAGGGCGAGGATCTGGTCGCGGGCCTCGCGCAGCGTGGACACGAGCCGCTCGTTCTGGCCCACGACCGCCGCCATGTCGCGCTGGACCTCGGCGAGCCGGTCCTCGAGCCCGCGGACGTGCCGGGGCGATTCGGCGAGCCGCCGCCGCAGGACGGCGATCTCCTCCTCGAGGAACGAGACCTGCGTCGCGAGGTCGCGCGCCTGCTGGTCGCTCGAGGCGCGGGACTGGGGTCGGTCGTCATGAGCGGGCACAGTGGACCTCCTCACCCGGCGAGGGACCGGGACTGCTCCCACCCTAACCGCGCCTGCGGGCCCCGTCAGTCCGGGCGTGTACGGCAGGTCGACGCGCTGTCACCCCGTGCACCGGCGCCGCGACGCAGGCGAGACGACGCGCTGACGCCGCTGTCAGTCGGCGGTCTCGCGCGCGGGCCCGCTCTCGTCGTGGGCCCCCTTCGCCGGCCGGCGGCGGCGCAGCGGGGGCGTCACCCCGGGCGCGAGGCGGCGGGCCGTGACGAGGAAGCCCGTGTGCCCGATCATCCGGTGCTCGGGCCGGACGGCGAGGCCCTCGACGTGCCAGCCCCGCACCAGGCTCTCCCAGGCTGCGGGCTCGGCGAACGTCCCGTGCGCCCGCAGGTCCTCGACGACGCGAGACAGCTGGGTGGTCGTGGCGACGTACGCGCAGACGACGCCGCCGGGCACCAGCGCGGCGGAGACGACGTCGAGCACCTCCCACGGGGCGAGCATGTCGAGGACGACCCGGTCGACGGGCTCGTCGAGCGGTTCGGCGGTCAGCGACTCGACGAGGTCGCCGACCGTGAGCCGCCACGCGGGGTGCGGCCCACCGAAGAACGTCTCCACGTTCCGGCGCGCGACCTCGGCGAACTCGGCGCGCCGCTCGTAGGACAGCACCTGCCCGGCGTCGCCGACGGCTCGCAGCAGCGAGCTGGTCAGCGCCCCCGACCCCGCGCCCGCCTCCAGCACGCGCGCTCCCGGGAAGACGTCGGCCATCCCGACGATCTGCGCCGAGTCCTTCGGGTAGACGACCGTCGCGCCGCGCGGCATCGACAGCACGTGGTCGGCCAGCAGCGGCCGCAGGGCCAGATACGCCGTGCCGCCCGAGCTCGTGACCACGACCCCCTCCGGGCCGCCGATGAGGGTGTCGTGGGCGAGGGCGCCGCGGTGGGTGTGGAACTCCCGCCCCGGCTCCAGGGTGATCGTGTGGAGCCGGCCCTTGGGGTCGGTGAGCTGCACGCGGTCGCCAGGGCGCAGCGGGCCGCGCCGGGCCGCCGCGCCCGCGGGGTGCGTGACGGCGGACGGGGTGGTCGGGCTCTCGGGGTCGGTCTCGCCGGGGAGGACGGTCACCGGCGGGACGGGGTGAGGCCGAGGCGCTGCGCCACGTCGGAGGCGGCGACGACGCCGAGCAGCCGGCCCGAGGTGTCGAGCACGACGTACTCCGACACCGGGTGCTCCCGCATCACCCGCACGAGGTCCTCCCCCTCCAGGTCCGGTGACAGCACGAGGCCCGCCTCGATCCGGCGGGCCAGCGCGCCGACCGTAGTCCACGGCCGCCGCTGCTCCGGCACAGCCGTCACGTCGGCCTCGGAGACGACCGCCTCGGGCCGGCCCTGTCCGTCGAGGACCACCACCCCGCCCGCCTGCGCGACGTGGGCGCGGCGCAGCGC
>JALYNB010000294.1 GCA_030773395.1 Actinomycetota bacterium | reverse complement strand
GCGCCGGGCGGGTCGCCGCCGCGCCGCTCGTCGTCACCGGCGCGCTGCGCGTGCAGGGCGTGAGTGCGTTCCTGCGGCTCGCCCCGCTCATCGAGGACGTGCCCGGCATCCCCGGCGGCGCCGCGCTGCGCAAGGCCGCGACCGGTCTCGCGGCGGGAGGCCGGCTGGCGGGGCGTCTCCCCGGCACAGCCGGGCTGCTCCCCCGCCTGCCGGGCTTCGGCGGGCGCCGCTGACCGGGAAAGCCGTAGTCGTTCGCCTCAGCGTGGTGTCAGCTCCGGCGGTGACGGCGCCGGCGGTGTCAGCGCCGGCCGCTGCGGGTGGTCTTCGGCGCGACGAGCCGCACGCCCGACCACTCCGGCGCGGCGCTGACGCTGCTCGTCTGGGAGAGCCCGGCGGTGGGCGCGGCCTCGCTGATGTCACTCGGCTCGACGTGGCCCGGGCGGCCCGCCTTCGGCGTCAACAGCCAGATGACACCGCTACCGGCGAGCGAGGTCAGCGAGTCGACGAGGGCGTCGACGAGGTCGCCGTCGTCCTCCCGCCACCACAGCAGCACGACGTCGACGACGTCGTCGGAGTCGTCGGGGACGAGGTCGGTGCCGGCCGTGGCGACGACGTCCGCGAGGAGCGCGGTGTCGACGTCGTCGCCCCCGTTGAGCTGCTGCACCGCCATCCCGGGCTTGATCCCGAGCCGGGCAGCCAGGCCCCGACCACCTTCCGCGCTGCCCGCGGTCGGACTCACCGTCGCCTCCTCTAGGACAGGCCTGTTCCGGGGGGCGGACACCGCCGCCTCTCTCGATGGGCAGTCCACACGCGTCAGGGGGAGTCCGCAAGTGCGCAGCGCCGACGAAACGGGACACCGCGCGCTACCGCTGTGGCGGTGGTCACACATGGGGGGGAAGATCCCGCTAGCGTGCGCGACAGCACGGCCCGAGCGGGTCGCCAGTCCCGCTCGCCGACCCCGAGGAGGCAGCGCGTGCCCTCATCGACCCCCTCAGACCACCCGCAGGACGCGGGCGACGACGCGAGCGCCTCCCGGGCGGTGCCGCGCGGGTCCAGCGACGCCGACGACCCGGACACCTCGGCACAGGGGTCCGGGAAGCAGTTCGAGCGCGGCACGGAGTCCGTCCCCGGCCACGAGGACGACGCCGCCTCGACCGGGCCCGCCTCCGGGGCCGGCGCCTCCGCCTCCGGCAAGCGCTTCGCCCGGGGCACCGACTCCGACGGCGACGGCCAGACCTACGACCAGACGCGCTGACGGGCGCTCCTCCGCGACCACGCCGATCCGCCTCTCCGCTCCTGCCCCGACGGGCACGGAGCCGCTCCCCCCGTGAGCCCCCCCCGGGCACTCGGGCCGCTCCCGCCCCCACTCCACCCCGCCCCGCCTGACCCCCTGGAGGAGATGTGTTCGAGGCCTACCTGGCCGAGTTCGTCGGCACGGCCATCCTGGTCCTGCTCGGCAACGGCGTCGTCGCCGGCGTGCTCCTCCGACAGTCGAAGGCGGAGGACGCCGGCTGGGTCGTCATCACCTTCGCCTGGGGACTCGCGGTCATGGTCGCCGTGTACGTCGTCGGCCCCTACAGCGGCGCCCACATCAACCCCGCCGTCACGATCGGCCTCGCCGCTGGCGGCCTCTTCGAGTGGGCACAAGTCCCGGGCTACATCCTCGCGCAGTTCCTCGGGGCGTTCGCCGGCCAGCTGCTGGTGATCGCGGCCTACCGCGGCCACTACGCCGTCACGGAGGACCCCGACCTCAAGCTCGCGACCTTCTGCACCGCACCGGCCATCCGCAACCCGCTGGACAACCTCGTCACCGAGGTGGTGGGCACGTTCATGCTGCTGTTCGGGATCCTCGGCATCGCGGCGAACGAGCAGGCGCTGGCCGGCGGCGAGGTCGACCTGTCCGGCTTCTTCGGCGGCATCGCACCGCTGCTCATCGGCCTGCTCATCGTGGTCCTCGGCATGTCGCTCGGTGGGCCGACCGGATACGCCCTGAACCCGGCGCGCGACCTCGGCCCGCGCCTGGTGCACGCGGCACTGCCGCTGCCGGGCGGCAAGAGCGGCAGCGACTGGGGCTACGCCTGGGTGCCGGTGGCCGGCCCGATCATCGGCGGGGTCCTCGGCGTCCTCGCTTGGAAGGCCCTCAACTTCACCGTGTGACCCAGGCGCCCGGCGCGACCGGGCTCTGAGACGGGGCTGGGCGACCAGCACGCATACCGGACGACAGGAGCAGTGACCATGCCCGACTTCGTCGGCGCCATCGACCAGGGCACGACCAGCACACGCTTCATGATCTTCGACCACGGCGGCAACGAGATCGCCCGCCACCAGCTCGAGCACGAGCAGATCCTCCCGCGCGCGGGCTGGGTGGAGCACGACCCGACGGAGATCTGGTCGCGCACGCAGAACGTCGTGGAGACCGCGCTCAGCCGGGCGAACCTGACGGCGGCCGACCTCGCCGCGGTGGGCATCACCAACCAGCGCGAGACCACGGTCGTGTGGGACCGCGAGACCGGCCGCCCGCTCTACAACGCGATCGTCTGGCAGGACACCCGGACCGACCGAATCGCCGCCGCGCTCGACCGCGACGGGCGGGGGGACGTGATCCGCCAGCGCGCCGGCCTGCCCCCCGCGGCGTACTTCTCGGGCGGCAAGCTGCAGTGGCTGCTCGAGAACGTCGACGGCCTGCGCGAGGCGGCGGAGTCGGGCCGGGCCGTCTTCGGCAACACGGACACGTGGCTGCTGTGGAACCTCACGGGCGGGCGCGACGGGGGCGTGCACATCACCGACCCCACGAACGCCAGCCGCACGATGCTGATGGACCTCGAGACCCTGCAGTGGGACGACGAGCTGCTCGGCTTCTTCGGGATCCCCCGCGCGATGCTCCCGGAGATCCGCCCGTCGTCGGACCCGAACACCTACGGCCAGACGCTGCGCAGCGGGCCGTTCGGCGGCGAGGTGCCGCTGGCCGGCGACCTCGGCGACCAGCAGGCCGCGACCGTCGGGCAGGTCTGCTTCGACGTCGGCCAGGCGAAGAACACCTACGGCACGGGAAACTTCCTGCTCCTCAACACGGGCACCGACATCGTGCGCTCACAGCACGGTCTGGTCACCACCGTGGGCTACAAGTTCGGCGACGCCCCCACCGTCTACGCGCTCGAGGGCTCGATCGCGGTCACCGGCTCGGCGATCCAGTGGCTCCGCGACCAGCTTGGCATCATCGGCAACGCCGCCGAGAGCGAGGCCCTCGCCCGCACGGTCGACGACACGGGCGGCCTCTACTTCGTGCCGGCCTTCTCCGGCCTGTTCGCGCCGTACTGGCGGTCCGACGCCCGCGGCGCGATCGTCGGCATGTCGCGGTTCCACACCCGGGCGCACATCGCCCGCGCCGCGCTCGAGGCGATCTGCTACCAGTCGAAGGACGTCGTCCTCGCGATGGAGCAGGACAGCGGCGTCAAGAGCGAGGTCATGCGGGTCGACGGCGGCGTCACGGCCAACGACTTCGCCATGCAGGTGCAGGCCGACATCCTCGGCGTCCCGGTCAGCCGGCCCGTCGTCGCCGAGACCACCGCCCTCGGTGCGGCGTACGCCGCGGGTCTGGCCATGGGCTTCTGGAAGAACACCGACGAGCTGCGCCAGAACTGGCAGGAGTCCAAGCGCTGGGAGCCCCAGTGGACGTCCGAGCAGCGTGACGCCGGCTACGCGCAGTGGAAGAAGGCGGTCGAGCGCACGCTCGACTGGGTCGACGTCGGCTGACCACGTGGCGGGCGGAGCCGCGGGCCCGGGGTGACCATGGACGTCGGGGTCACCC
>JALYNB010000293.1 GCA_030773395.1 Actinomycetota bacterium | reverse complement strand
AGCGCGACCCGACCGCCGATCGACACGCCGAGCACGTGCGGCTCGGGCACCCCGGCCCGGTCGAGCGCCCGCTCCACGGCGTCGGCCAGCGTCGGGAAGTCCGGTGCGGTGTCGGCGGGCAGCGCCGGGAACCCGCCGTGACCGGGCAGGTCGACGGCCAGGACGTCGTACCGCCCGGTGAGGGCGGGCAGCACGTTGGTGAACTCGCGGCGGTCGGAGCCGATGCCGTGGAGCAGGAGGAGCGCCGGGCCGTTGCCCTCGCGGTGCACGGCGAGGTCCGGCGGGGAAGCGGCGGCGACGCGGGGTTCCACGGCTACCGGCGCCGGCGGGGGAACAGCGGGCGCAGCGCGAGTGGCGCCTGGAACGGGGTCCAGCTGTCCTCCGGCTGGGCCAGGCGGTCGGCGACCACCCAGAGCACGGCCGGGTTGTGCGCGAGGCCGAAGTGGCTGCCCCGCACCTCGATGCTCTCCCGCCGAGGGCCGGGGCGGAAGCGGCAGACCCGCCAGTGCACGACGCCGTCGGCCCGGGTGTAGACCGAGGTGGCGGGCACGCGGAGCGGCCCGGGCTCGACCCACGGCCGGGGCAGCTGGGCGGCGAGCGGCGCCAGGTGGGTGGCGCGGTCGACGAGCCGGGACGCGTCCTTCATCCACCCGGTGCGGCGCAGCACGGGGCTGCCCAGGGTGACGAGCCGCCGGACGCTGCCGGGCGTGGCCCGGGCCAGCTCCTGGGCGTAGAGGCCGCCGAGGCTCCAACCGACGAGCGTGACTTTCTGGCCCGACTCCCGGTGCAGCCGCTCCAGGGTCGCCCGCAGCTCGGACACCACCTGGCCCGTCGGCCCGCGGTTGAGCCCGAGGCTCCACCCCGACACCTCGTGGCCGAGGGCGCGCAGCGCGTTGCGCAGCAGCACGGTTGACGGGTCGCCGGTGAGTAGCCCCGGGATGACGAGCACGGGGTGGCCGTCGCCGCGGGGGGCGGTCGCGAGGAACGGGGAGGCGGCGACCAGGGCGGCGAGGTCCAGGCCGGCGCGCGGCGGCTCGGACGCGAGGAGCAGCGGCGACGGGGCGAGGCTCCCCGCGGCCCGGCGGATGCGGCGAAACGGCGGGAGGGCCCCCACGCCGCCTCTGGCGCCCCACGGGGCACGGACGCCGGTTGACCGAGGCACGACGCCATCTTGCCCGCCGTGGTGCGCGCCCACGCCGCCGAGTGGTGCGGTCACCCGGACGGCCGTCAGAACAGCGTGCTGAGGAACGTTGAGAACGCCTGCGCGACACCCGTCGCGACCCGCGCTGTGCCCTGCGCGCCCTCCCGCAGGATCGTCGCGGCCTCCACGGGCTGCGTCACGATGAAGAACAGCGCGAACGCGAGCAGCGCGAGGGTGAGCAGGCGCTTTCCGTTCACGGTGCCTGTTTACCGGGCGGGCCCGGCTCGTGGCGAGCCGCCGCGCCGGGTGGCACGGTCGCGGCGTGCCGCCTGCGGTGGCACGGTCGCGGCATGAGCCCGCAGCAGCCGCTCCCGACCGTCCCGCTGGGCGCCGGAGGCCCCCCGGTGACCCGCGTCGCCCTCGGTCTCGCCGCCCTCGGCCGCCCGGCCTACATCACCACGGGCCGCGCCCGTGACCTGCCCGCCCGGTCGGTGGACGACCTGGCTGACCGGGCGCACGAGGTGCTGGACGCCGCCTACGGCGCGGGTGTCCGCTACGTCGACGCAGCGCGCTCCTATGGCCGGTCGGAGGAGTTCCTCGCGGCCTGGCTCGACTCGCGCCGGCCCGCCGACGTGACGGTGTCGAGCAAGTGGGGCTACGCGTACGTCGGGGACTGGCGGCTCGACGCCGAGGTCCACGAGGTCAAGGACCACTCGCTGGCGCAGCTCACCCGACAGTGGAGGGAGACGCGGGGGCACCTCGACGGTCGGGTCGCGCTCTACCAGGTGCACTCGGCGACCCGCGAGTCCGGCGTGCTCGAGCGCCGGGACGTGCTCGACGCCCTGGCCGGGCTGCGGGACTCGGGGGTGCGGGTCGGGCTGTCGACGTCGGGCGTGGGGCAGCCCGACACGGTTCGGGCGGCCCTCGACGTCCGGGCCGGGGGCGAGCCGGTGTTCGCGAGCGTGCAGTCCACCTGGAACCTGCTGGAGCCCTCGGTGGGCCCCGCCCTGGCTGAGGCCTTCGTCGCCGGCTGGGCGGTGATCGTCAAGGAGGGCGTCGCCAACGGGCGGCTCACCGCCGCGGGGGACTCCGGGGCGCCGGGCACCCCTCTCGCCGTACGGGCGCAGGAGCTGGGCACGACACCCGACGCACTGGCGCTCGCCGCGGCCCTGGCCCAGCCGTGGGTCACCACGGTGCTGTCCGGGGCGGTCACGGTCGCCCAGCTCCGGTCGAACCTCGCGGCTCTCGACGTGGGGGCGGCGGCGCTCGACGTACCGGACCTGGCGGAGGAGCCGGCGGCCTACTGGGCCGCGCGCAGCGGCCGCCCCTGGACGTGACCGGACGGCCGGGTCAGGCCGCGGTCGCGTAGACGACGACGTTGTCGCGGTAGTGCGCCACCGACCGGTCGAACACACCGCCGCAGGTGATCAGTCGCAGCTGGGCGCCCGGCGCCGGCCCGTACACCGCCGCCGTGGGGAACCGAGCCTTCGGGTACTGCTCGACACGGTCGACGCGGAACCGGGCGACCGCGCCGTCCGAGCGGTCGACCTCGACCAGGTCGCCGGGGGAGAGCTCCCGCAGCCGGTAGAACACGGCCGGCCCCGACCGGGAGTCGACGTGGCCCGCGACCACCGCGGGGCCCGGGTCGCCCGGCACGGTCCCGAGCTCGAACCACCCCGCGAGGTCGAAGTCCTCCGGCACGTCGAGCGCGCCGTCCGCGGTGAGCCCGAGGTCGACGAGCGGGGACGTGACGCCGATCGAGGGGATCCGTACCGCGGTCGGCTCGACGGGCACGGGACTGGTCTCTGCGCCCGCCGCGGGCGGGGTCGTCGGGGCGGCGACGGCGGGCGGCGGCGGCGGGGGGGCGGGTGCGGTC
>JALYNB010000292.1 GCA_030773395.1 Actinomycetota bacterium | reverse complement strand
GCCGAGGGCCGTCCCGTCCGGGTCGCCCTCGTCGGCGCGGGATTCATGGGCCGCGGCTTCGCCCGCAGTGTGATCCACTCGACCCCCGGGATGGAGCTCGTCGCGGTCGTCGGCCGCCGGCTCGAGGCCGCCGAGCGCGCCTACCGCGAGGCCGGCGTCGACCGCATCGAGCGGGTCGCCGACCGCGAGGCGCTCGACAAAGCCATCGAGGCGGGGCTCCCGGCCGTCACCGACTCACCGGAGCTCGTCTGCTCGTCCGAGCTCGTCGACTGCGTCGTCGAGGCCACGGGAGACGTCGAGTACGGCGCCCGCGTCGCGCTGGCCGCCATCGCCGGCGGCACCCACCTCGTGCTGCTCAACGCCGAGGTCGACGGCACCGTGGGGCCGCTGTTGAAGAGCAAGGCCGACGCGGCCGGCGTCGTCTACACCGGGGCGGACGGCGACCAGCCCGGCGTGCAGATGAACCTCATCCGCTTCGTCCGCGGGATCGGCCTGGAGCCCCTGCTCGCCGGCAACATCAAGGGCCTGCAGGACCCCTACCGCAACCCCACCACCCAGGAGGGGTTCGCGAAGCGGTGGGGCCAGGACCCGCACATGGTGACGAGCTTCGCCGACGGCACGAAGATCTCCTTCGAGCAGGCGATCGTCGCGAACGCCGCGGGGCTCACCGTCGCCAGGCGCGGGATGGGGGGGCGCGACCACGTCGGGCACGTCGACGAGCTCACCTCGACGTACGACATCGAGGAGCTCCGCTCCCTCGGCGGCATCGTCGACTACGTCGTCGGGAGCAAGCCGGGCCCGGGGGTGTTCGTCTACGGCGCCATCGACGACGCCGTGCAGCGCCACTACCTCGAGCTCTACAAGCTCGGCACGGGCCCGCTCTACTCGTTCTACACGCCGTACCACCTCTGTCACTTCGAGGTGCCTTCGACCGTGGCCCGCGCCGTCCTGTTCGGCGACGCGGCGATCGCGCCGGTCGGCGGCCCCCGGGTCGAGGTCGTGACCACGGCGAAGACCGACCTCGCCGCCGGCACCGTCCTGGACGGCCTCGGCGGCTACGCCCACTACGGCCAGGCCGAGCGGGCCGACGTCACCGCCACCGAGCGACTCCTGCCACAAGGCGTCGCGGCGGGCTGCAGAGTCGTCCGCGACCTGCCGAAGGACCACGTGCTCACGTACGACGACGTGGAGCTCCCGGTGGACCGGCAAATCGACGCGCTGCGTGCCGAGCAGGCCGGGCTGTTCCGGCTCGCGTGAGCCGCAGGCCCCGGGGGAGGGCCTGACCGTGACCGATCAGGCCCTCCCGTCGTACGGGGCGCTCGTGCTCGCCGGGGGCGGCGCGCGGCGGCTCGGCGGCGCCGACAAGCCCTCGCTCGACGTCGGCGGGCGCAGCCTGCTGCAGCGGGTCGTCGACGCGGTGCCCGACGCCGAGCCGGTCGTCGTCGTCGGCCCTGAGCGGCCGCTCGACCGCGAGGTCGTCTGGACGCGGGAGGACCCGCCCGGGGGCGGGCCGGTGGCCGCGCTCGTCGCCGGCCTGCCGCTCGCCGGCCCCCTGTACGTGGCCGTGCTCGCCGCCGACCTGCCGTTCCTCGTGGCGGACGTCGTGCACCGGCTGCGAGCCGCGGCGGTCGGGCGGGACGGAGCGCTCCTCGTGGACGACGACGGCCGGGAGCAACTGTTGGTCGGGGTGTGGCGGGCCGAGGCGCTGCGCGACCGGCTGCACGACCTCCGCCGACTCGGGCGCCTGGGCCACCCGCCGGGAGGCCCGCTGCGCCGGGTCCTGGCCGGGCTGGACAGCGAGCGCGTGCGGCTCCCCGGCGCGGCCCGCCCGCCGTGGTGGGACTGTGACACGGCGGACGACCTGGACGAGGCGAGGAGACGGGCGTGAGCAGGCTGGCCGAGTGGACGGACCGGGTCGTCGCCGAGCTGCGGCTCCCCGCCGAAACGGGGTCGCAGGAGGTCCGCGACCTCGTGCTCGACCTGACCCGCGACGTCGCGCACGGCGTCGCCCGTCCGGCCGCGCCGCTCACGTCCTTCCTCGTCGGCCTGGAGGCTGGC
>JALYNB010000291.1 GCA_030773395.1 Actinomycetota bacterium | reverse complement strand
GCGGAGCGCCGCCAGCGGGCTCGGGCCTCGCGGACGACCGCGTACAGCGGGTGGGTGCGGTTGCTGGACTGGTTCAGCGGTGGGGCGAGCATGTCGATGGCCTCGCCCTCCACGGCCTCCGGGCTTGGGTGCTCGGCCCAGGTCAGCTGAAGGCGGTCGCGGATCCAGCCGGACAGGCGCTGCTCGTCCTCGGCAACAAGCACGGTCCGGCTGGTCCGCCGGGTCCGGTAGCCCTCCTGGTCGGTGAGCAGCGAGGCCAGCGCTCGGCGCAGAGTGGACTGCCCGGTGCCGCCGTGCGCGTGGTTGGCCAGCACCCGCTTGCGCAGGTCCCGCGCGATCCCGACGTAGAGCAGCTCGAGCCCCGGCTGTGTCGGGTGGGCCGGTCCGGCCACCTCGGGCAGGCTGCGCGGGGCGGTCCACCATGCGTACAGGCCGGGGCCCGTCGGCACCCCGCCTGCGGTGGGCAGCCGCTCCCCCTCACCCAGTGGCACGGGCGTGGTCTGCAGCCGCTCCAGCAGCGTCCCGAGCCCGTCCGGAGCGTCCGTGGGCGGGGCCGGCGCCGGAGCGGGCGGCTCGGCGAGGGCGTCGCTGGTCTCGCCGGGCCAGACGAGCTCGCCGCAACGGGCCCGCGGCCACAGCAGCACCACGGGCGTCTGCCGCAGCAGCCGGGGCGAGTCCGCCTTGCGGTTCAGCCAGGCGCGGACCGCGTCGGCCGGGTCGGTCCCCGGCGGGGCGGCGATCGTGCGGGTGAGAACGTCGACGCGCCGGCCCCCGTACTCCGGCGGGTCCTCCGGATGCCGACCCAGCGCTGACGGGCCGAAGTCCAGGACCAGTGCCCGTCCGCGCTCCTGCACTTTCCGCACGCCGTCGCGCTGGGCGTAGAACAGCCAGAGGTCGAGGTCCTTCACCCCGACGCCCGCGTCCGGGTGCAGGTAGTGCGCTGCCGCGCCCTGGGCGAGCACCCCCGCGACCAACGTGCCGGCGAGGTCCGGCCGCCGCGCCTTGAGCTGCTCGTGCGCGCTGGATACCAGCCGGCCGAGCCGGGCGAGGTGCTCGGCGGTCAGCGGGGCCTGGGACCGCTCCTCAACCTCACCCCTCACAAGCCCGCCTCGGGCTGGCCCGGCTGCGCATCCCCCGCGTCCGGCTCGCCACTCCGGGGCCCCCGAGAAGCTCGAGCGCGGCTCAGCGGTCCCGAGAGCCGGTCCCGCTCCTCCTCGGAGAGACCCCGCACCCCGTCCCGCATGGCCTCGCGCAGCGCGTCCAGGTGCGCCGCGTGCTCCCGGTCCTCCCGCCCGGCGGTGCCGTACCGCTGCTGCGCGGCCTGGCGGCTCACCCCGAGCGCCGCCCCCACCTCGGTCCAGGACGCTCCCTCCCGCCGCATCCCACCGACGTACAGGGCCAGCCCGTCGGGGCCGTTGACCTGGCGCTGGACGGCCGCCAGGAGCCGCACGCGGGCGGCAGCGTCCCCGGTCGTGGCCTGGCGGAGCACGTCGGCGGAGTCCACCCCGAGCAGGACCGAGAGAGCGCCGAGGGTGCGAGCGTCGGTGTCCGTCGTCATGCCCGCACTCTGTCAAGCACCCTTGACGATGTCAAGCCATCTTGACGGACTCTCTCCGCCCTCCCTCCCTGACCGGCTGGCCTGGGCGCTTCGGCGCAACGTCCACATCTGGAGCCTCCGGCCGCCCCGCCCCGACCAGCGCACTACCGTCGGCGGGGTGCGGGGTGCACGACCCCGACCTGTGGCAGTCGGTCGCGTCCGAGCTGCCGGCCTCGCGGGGCTGCTCACCGAGGACACCCTCCACTTCGCCGTCGCTGACCGCTGAGAGCTACTCGCCCGGCTCCCCCTGCCTGCCGGCCGCGACCCGCCGCCGTCAGTGCGCGGCGTCGTAGGCCTGCACAACCTGCTTCGGGATCCGGCCCCGCTCGTTGACCTCCATGCCCTGCTCCCGCGCCCACTGACGGACCTGGGCGGTCCGCTGCCGATCGCTGCTCGATGGCGAGCTCGAGGCACCACTCCCCCGCCGGCCACCGCGTCGACCCGTGCCGTCTCCGCCCGCCCGGCGGGCCGCCACGATGTACCTGGACAGCGACTCCCGTAGCTGCTCGGCGTGCTCACCCGACAGGTCGATCTCGTACTCCGTGCCGTCCAACGCGAACGACACCGACTCCGCGGCCTCGGAGCCGTCGATATCGTCGACCAGCTGCACTGTTGTCTTCTGCGCCATCGCGTTCTGTCCTCCTGAGCGAGCGGCTTGATCGTGCCCAGACCCTGCCGCACCAGCGTGAGCAGCCGAATGCGACAGGCCGACCCGAGGGGCTGACTTCGCCCGCTGCGCGATGCCCGGGCTTGGCGTGTCGGCTCAGACGTGCAAGTCAACGGGTGGCGCCGCGGCGGCAGTTCGGCCGCCGGCCCGGGCCACCGCCCGATACACCGTGGAGCGAGTGACGTCGAACAGCTCCTCGAGCTCGCTGACGGTGTGACCGCCGGCC
>JALYNB010000290.1 GCA_030773395.1 Actinomycetota bacterium | reverse complement strand
CGCGGGCGCCGTGGCCGCAGCGCGGCAGGTGCGCCCGTGAGCACTCGCCGCGAGCGGGCCGCGTCCGTCCCGCGGCCCGACGTGCCGGTGACCGAGCCAGAGGTGCTGGCCGGCGCCGCCGACCTGGCCGCCGAGCGGCGGTCGGTCATCCTGGAGACGGGCGTGCGCGCCGTCTTCCACACGGTGCTCGTCTTCGGCCTCTACCTGCTCTTCGCCGGCCACAACCAGCCGGGCGGGGGGTTCGTCGGCGGGCTCGTCACCGGGGCCGCGTTCACCCTCCGGTACGTCGCGGGAGGCCGCAGCGAGCTGCGCGAGGCGGTGCCCGTCGACCCCGGCCTCCTGCTCGGCCTCGGTGTGGTCACCTCGTCGGTCACGGGGATGGTGCCCTGGCTCAGCGGCGGGCAGTTCCTGGAGAGCGCGTACGTCGTGCTGCGGCCGCCGGTGCTGGGCGAGGTCAAGCTCACCTCCGCCCTGGCCTTCGACATCGGGGTCTTCCTGGTCGTCGTGGGACTGGTCCTCACGGTGCTGCGCACGCTGGGTGCGGAGGCCGAGAAGTGAGCCCGGACGTGGCCGACGCGTCCCTGCCCGGCAACCTCGCCCTCTGCGTGGCGATCGGGTGCCTCTACGCCGCCGGGGCGTACCTGATCCTGCAGCGCACGCTGACCCGCGTGGTGATCGGGATCGGCCTGCTGGGTCACGGGGCCAACCTGCTGCTGCTCGTCTCCGGCGGCCCGGCGGGCCGGGCGCCGCTGGTCACGCTCACGCCCGGGAAGGGGGCAGGGCAGGCCGTCGTGGAGACCGCGGACCCGCTGCCCCAGGCGATGGCCCTCACGGCCATCGTCATCACCTTCGCGCTCACCGCCTTCCTCCTGGCGCTGGCCTATCGCAGCTACCTGCTCACCCGGGCTGACGAGGTCCAGGACGACGTCGAGGACCGGCGGATCGCCCGCGCCGCTCGCGACGAGGAGCCGGGGGAGCGGGAACGCGCCCTGCTCGCCGAGCTGGACGCCGCCGACCCCGCCTACGAGACCACCCCGGGCCCCTTCCGCGGGAGCCGACGCCTCCCCGTCCCCGGGGAGGGCTCGTGAACGTCCTCGTGCCGCTCCCCGTCGTGCTCCCGCTGCTCGCGGGCGGGGCGTCGATCACGTTGGCGCGGTGGCCCTGGCTGCAGAGGGTCCTCTCGGTCGTGGTGCTCGCCGCCGTCGTCGCGGCCAGCGCGGCGCTCCTGGTGGTCGTCGACCGCGAGGGGACCGTCGCCGTCCAGCTCGGCGCCTGGGCCGCCCCGTTCGGCATCTCCCTGGTGGCGGACCGGCTGTCGGCCCTGCTGCTGCTGGTGTCGAGCTGCGTGACGCTGGCCGTGCTCGTCTACGCGGTGGGACAGGGCGTCGCCGACGCCCGCGACGACTCGCCGAACCGGCTGCCCGTCGCCGTCTTCCACCCCGTCTACCTGGTGCTCGCCGCCGGGGTGTCGCTCGCCTTCCTGACCGGGGACCTGTTCAACCTGTTCGTCGCGTTCGAGGTGATGCTCTGCGCGTCGTACGTGCTCATCACGCTCGGCGGCCAGGCGGCGCAGGTGCGCGCGGGGATGACCTACGTGACCGTCAGCCTGCTGGCGTCGGTGCTGTTCGTGACGGCCGTGGGGCTGCTCTACGCGGCGACCGGGACGGTGAACCTCGCCGACCTGGCGGTCCGGCTGCAAGACACCCCGCCCGGGCTGCGGCTCGCTCTGGGCCTTTTCCTGCTCGTCGTCTTCGGCGTCAAGGCGGCCATCTTCCCGCTGTTCTTCTGGCTGCCGGACAGCTACCCGACCGCACCGGCACCGGTGACGGCCGTGTTCGCAGGCCTGCTCACCAAGGTGGGCGTGTACGCGATCATCAGGACGCAGACGCTGCTGTTCCCGGACGAGCTGGGCGGAGCCACCGGGCCGGTGCTCCTGGTCATCGCCGCGCTGACCATGGTCGTCGGCATCTTGGGGGCCATCGCCCAGGACGACATCAAGCGCATCCTGTCGTTCACCATCGTCAGTCACATCGGCTACATGGTCTTCGGGCTCGGCCTCTACAGCGTGGCCGGGCTGACCGGGGCGGTGCTCTACACGGTCCACCACATCGTCGTCCAGACCACGCTGTTCCTGGCGAGCGGTCTGGTCGAGCGGCGGATGGCCACCGGGGCGCTCCACGAGCTGTCCGGACTGCTGCACACGGCGCCTGTGGTCGCCCTGCTGTTCCTGCTGCCCGCGCTCAACCTGGCGGGCATCCCACCCTTCTCCGGGTTCGTGGCGAAGCTCGCGCTCGTGCAGGCAGGCGTCGCCGACGGGACGGGGGCGGCGTACGCGCTCGTGGCGGCGAGCGTCGTCACCAGCCTGCTGACGCTCTACGCGATGATGCGGATCTGGGGCGGGGTCTTCTGGGGGACGCCCGTGGAGCCGCAGGCCGACCCCGACCGGGCGGACGCCCTGGAGGTGGGCACCGCGCGGGTGCCCCGGCTCATGACCGCGGTGACGGCCGCCACGGTGGTGCTGGGCGTGGCCGGGCTCGTCGCGGTCGCCGGCCCGCTGTACGGGGTCGCCTCTCGGGCGGCCGACGACCTGGTGCAGCGCACGCCGTACACGCGGGCGGTGCTGGGGGACGCCGGGGCCGCGGCAGGCGCGGGGCCGGGCAGCGGTGCCCGCGAGCCGGTCGCCACG
>JALYNB010000289.1 GCA_030773395.1 Actinomycetota bacterium | reverse complement strand
GCGCACGACCGCGCGGTTCATCCCGGCCGGCCCCGCGCGCAGCGGCCCGCGCAGCCCCGCGGTGCCGAAGGCCAGGGGGGCGGCGAACCGTTCGGCGAGGGCGCGGGTGTCACCGTCGTCGAGCAGGTCCGTCAGCTCCGCGCGCGTCCGCGCGTCGGGGTCGTCGTCGACCCAGCGGCGCACGCGGGCCGCCAGCTCCTCGGGGTCACCGGGAGCGGCGCTCTCGGGAGCGTTCACCGTCACGTCACAGGAGTCTGGCGGATGGGTACGACGAAGGCGTGGCGCCAGGTGGCGCCCTGCCCTCGGCCTCCCCTGACCTGGAGTCGCAGCCGTGAACGAGAGCTTCCGCCTCGGCCGGATCGCCGGCATCCCCGTGGGTGCCAACTGGTCCGTCGCCGTGATCTTCCTGCTGACCGCCCTCGGCGTCGCCGGCGGTCGCTTGCCCGCCGAGCACCCCGGGGCCGGCGGCGGCGCGTACGCCGCGGCGGGCCTCGTGGCCGCCGTCCTGTTCTTCGCCTCGCTGCTCGCGCACGAGGTGGCGCACGCCGTCGTCGCCCGGCGCAACGGCCTGCCCGTCGACGGGATCACGTTGTGGTTGTTCGGCGGGGTGAGCCGGCTCAGGGGCGAGCCCAGGACGCCGGGCGCGGACTTCCGGATCGCCGCCGTCGGGCCGGCCGTCAGCCTGGCCCTCGCGCTCGCGTTCGCACTGCTGGCCGCCGGGGCCGTGGCGGCCGGGATCGACGGGTTGGCGGTCGGTGTGGCCCGCTACCTCGCCTTCATCAACCTCATGCTGGGGCTGTTCAACCTCGTGCCGGCCGCCCCGCTGGACGGCGGGCGCGTGCTCCGGGCGGCCCTGTGGCGCTGGCGCGGCGACAAGACGCGGGCGGCCGTGGGCGCCGCGCGCGCCGGTCGGCTCTTCGGTTTCGTCCTCGTCGGGCTCGGCTTCGTGCAGGTGCTCAGCGGGGCGGGCGTCGGCGGCTTCTGGCTGGCCCTGATCGGCTTCTTCATCGTCAGCGCGGCCTCCGCCGAGGCTCAGCAGGCGGTGGTCAGCGACGCGCTCGCGGGTGTCCGGGTGCGCGACGTCATGACGCCCGAGCCGCTCTCGGCCCCCGTCGACCTGCCGGTGTCGCGGTTCCTGGACGAGTACGTGCTCACGCACCGCTACTCCAGCTACCCCCTGACGACGTCGGACGGCCGGCCCGCCGGGCTGGTCACGCTGAGCTGCCTGCGCACGGTCGCTCCGGAGAAGCGGGCGTGGACGACCGTGGGGGAGGTCGCCGTGCCCCCCGCCGAGGTGCCGACCGCTGCTCCCGACGAGCTCCTCGTCGAGCTGCTCGGCCGCACCGAGGGCCGCACCGACGGCCGCGCCCTCGTGGTCGAGGGCGGCCGTGTGGTCGGGATCGTGTCGCCCCGCGACGTGGCCCGACTCCTGGAGGTGCGTGAGCTCGAGCGTCGGCCGCTCGTGACGCCGTACCCGGGGGAGGTGACGGCCGGCCGGACACCGGACGACATCGATGCGGGACCGGCCTCGCACGTCTGACGAGCAGGCGTCCGGCTCGTCCGGCGCGTTGTCAGGGCTGATACTCGACACGCCATGTCTCTGTTCGGTGAGGCCGTCAAGGTCCGGCGTGAGGAGCTCGGGCTCGACCAGGCCGAGCTCGGGTCCCGCGTGGGCGTGGGGCAGCAGACGGTTTCCCGGTGGGAGACCGGCCTCGCTGTGCCCAAGGCCGGTCGGCTCCCTTGTCTCGCCGAGGTCCTCGGTCTGGACAGCGAGTACCTCCACCGGCTCGCGGGCTACCTCCCCGCCGACCGCTCGTCACCGGCCGCGGACCTCGTCCACGCCGTGTACGAGCGGGCCGCCGAGTTGTCCGACGACGAGCTGCTGCTGCTGGACCGGGTCTGGCAGGTCTACCGCAGTCGCCGGGGGATGAGCCCGCCCGGCGTGTCCTGAGGGCTGGCCGCACTCTCTTGACAGGTTCCCTACCCCTTCCGACAGTGGTGCGGAACCGGTCGGATGGGGCCGGTCCTCGCCCCGTCCACGTCCCCGCCCCGGCGTGCGCCGCCCGTCGCCGGAGCCGCCATGCATCCCCCCGACCGACTCGCCGACATCTGGACCGCCACGGTGCGCAGCGTGCTGCTGCAGCGGGGCGCGGTGGCCAACGCGAGGGAGGCGGTGCTGCGGGACCGCTGGATCGCCTCACAGCGCCGTGAGGCCGCGGTCGCGGCGGCCCGGTCCGCGGGCCACCCCTCCCTGCTGAGGTCGTCCGGCGGCGGAGGCGTGCCGGACCCCCGCCGCGCGCCGGGTGGGCAGGG
>JALYNB010000288.1 GCA_030773395.1 Actinomycetota bacterium | reverse complement strand
GGGCTGCCGGGGCGCGCTGACCGTCCGCGGCGACCACGCGAGCCGCCGCGCCCGCCCCGCGCTCGCTACCCTTCCCCGCGATGCTCCGACAGCTGCTCGTCAAGCGCCGCGCGGTCGACCTCTGCCGCGTGGGCAGCAGCCTGTGTCGGCGCCCCCGCTCGCACTGAGCCCCGCGCCCTGCCCGCGCCGGCGACGTCGGCTCGCCGCCCGCGTGCGCGCGCTCCCGCACTGCCACGGTCACCCGACCTGACCCGCCCCGACCCCACCTGGAGAACCCGGATGAGCCGCAGCGACGTCCTCCTGGACGCCGACCAGTTCGAGCAGATGCTCGACGACCCGACCGTCGTGCCGGTCGAGGTCGACGAGGACACGACCGCCTACGACGGGGGCCACATCCGCGGCGCCGTCAGAATCAACTGGAAGACCGAGCTGCAGGACCCGGTCCGCCGTGACTTCGTCGACAAGGCGGGCTTCGAGAAGCTGCTGTCGGAGAAGGGCATCAGCAACGACAGCACGGTGGTGCTCTACGGCGGCAACAACAACTGGTTCGCCGCCTACGCCTACTGGTACTTCACGCTCTACGGCCACCCGGCCGACAAGCTGAAGCTCCTCGACGGCGGCCGCAAGAAGTGGGAGCTCGACGGCCGCGACCTCACCAAGGAGGTCCCCGCGCGGGAGAAGACCTCCTACACGGCGAGCGAGCCCCGCACGGACGTGCGCGCCTTCCGCGACGAGGTCCTGCAGGCGATCGGCCAGCGGTCCCTCGTCGACGTGCGCAGCCCCGACGAGTTCAGCGGGAAGCTCTTCGCGCCGGCCCACCTGCCGCAGGAGGCGGCCATGCGCGGCGGCCACATCCCCACCGCGAGGAACATCCCCTGGTCGAAGGCAGCGAAGGAGGACGGCACGTTCCGCAGCGACGACGAGCTCCGCCAGCTGTACGGCGACGCGGGCGTCGACCTCGACGGTGAGATCATCGCCTACTGCCGGATCGGCGAGCGCAGCGCGCACACCTGGTTCGTGCTGCACGAGATCCTCGGCAACGACAAGGTCAAGAACTACGACGGCAGCTGGACGGAGTGGGGCTCGCTCGTCGGCGTCCCGATCGAGACGGGGAGCGGTTCCTGATGTGTGGTGCCCCTGAGCAGGCCGAGGGCCTGCCCGCGCTGACCGCCGAGCAGGTCGGCGAGCAGGCCGTCGTGCAGGGCGTCGTCCGGTCCGGCGGCGACGCGGTGCCCGGCGCCTTCGTGCGGCTCCTCGACTCCTCCGGCGAGTTCGTCGCGGAGGTGCGGACGTCGGCCACCGGCCACTTCCGCTTCTTCGCGGCGGACGGCGAGTGGACGCTGTCCGCGATGGCGCCCGGCGGGGTGAAGGGCACGGCGACCGTGACCGCCGCCCGCGGGAGCGTGGCCGAGAGCGAGATCTCGCTTGCGGCCTGACGCCCTGGCGCTCCGTCTCTGTCAACGGCGAGTCAGTCGGGGATGCTCACCGGCGCCAGCAGCGCGACCAGGTCGGCGTCGGGGGACGGGGCGAACGGCTGCGGCAGGCGCGCCGGGGGAGCCGGCTGCGCCCGATCGCCGGCCCGGGTGGCGAGGAACGGCAGCAGCACGCCGGCGGGCACCGGCCGGCTGACCAGGTGGCCCTGCACCTCGTCGACCCCGAGGGACGCGAGCAGGGTGCGCGACGCCTCGTCCTCCACGCCCTCGGCGACGACGGTGAGGCCGAGCTCGTGTCCCAGCCCGGCGACGGCCCGGATGACCGCGAGGTCGCGGGGGTCGGCGAGGCGGGAGGCGAGCAGGCTCGGGTCGATCTTCAGGACGTCGAGCGTGTGGCAGCGCAGGGTGGTGAGGCTCGTCGCGCCGGTGCCGAAGTCGTCGACGGCGACGCGCAGGCCCACGGCCCGGAGCTCGGCCACGACCCGCGCGGCCACGGGGTCCCCGCCCAGCGCGTCCTCGGTGATCTCCAGCTCGAGGGCGTCGGCCGGCAGGCCGGCGGTGGTGAGCGCCTCCAGGAGCCGGGCGGGCAGCCACGGGTCCTGGAGCAGGTCACGGGGCAGGTTGACCGCGACGCGGAGCGCGGGGTCGACGGCGCGCCACGCGGCGCAGTCGGCCAGCGCGAGCGCAAGGACGTGCTCGGTGAGCAGCACGAGGCTCGCCCGGTCCTGCAGCGCCGGCAGGAACGTCCCCGCGTCGAGCAGGCCCCGCTCGGGGTGCTGCCAGCGCACGAAAGCCTCGGCGCAGGTGAGCGTGCCCGTCCGCAGGTCCAGCCGCGGCTGGTAGTGGACGGCGAGGTGGTGCTCGGTGACGGCCCGCTGCAGGTCGTCGGCCGCGAGGGGGGCGGGTGTCGGCGCGTCGGAGGTCGGCGGGGTCGGTTCGGCGGCTCGCGCCCGCGCGTGCTCGTCCGCGCTGATGACCCGGCCGCGGCCGGTGGCCTTCGCCGCGTAGAGGGCCTCGTCCGCGAGGTCGACGAGGGCCACGAGGCTGCCCCCCGCGGCCGACGTGGCGACGCCCACCGACAGGCTCACCGGGATCTGCACCTCGCCCGCCGTCACCGTCTCGCCGGTCGCCGCGGTATGAAGTCGCTGGGCGACGCGCAGCGCGGTGACGGGGTCGGCGCCGGGGAGCACGGCGACGAACTCGTCCCCGCCGTACCGGCCGAGCAGGTCGCCCGGGCGCAGCGCCGCCTGCGCGCGGCGGGTGACCTCCGTCAGGACGGCGTCGCCGGCGGAGTGCCCGTGGGTGTCGTTGACAGCCTTGAAGTGGTCGACGTCGATCACGAAGATCGCGGCGCGGCCCCGGGCGACGAGGCGCCCGCCGAGCTCCAGCAGCCGGCGGCGGGTCAGCGCGCCCGTGAGGGTGTCCTCGATGGCGGCTGACTCGTAGAGCCGGACGAGGCGGGCCTGTTCCCGCCCGACCACGACCTGCCGGAGGATGACGGCGAGGACGACGGCGATCGCCGCGTAGAGCAGGCCCCCGACGGGATGCAGCGGGAGCTGCGCGGCCACGCTCCCGACGAGGGCGAGGGTGAGCAGGGCTGCCGCGTAGAGGAGCGGGCTGGGTGCGGGCGGGAGCTCGCTGGAGGTGCCGGCCGGTGCGGCGGGCTGCTCGGCAGCGACGTGCTCGCGGGTGCTGCGGGCGATGTCGGCGGCCACGGCGAGCAGGACGAGGCCGGCCGTCCAGCCGAGGTCCACGAGCGCGTGCAGCCGGTCGGGCGCGAGGTCGAGGGCCTGCCGGCCGAAGAGCACGTCCGCGACGACCAGGCTGATCAGCGCGGCCACGACGACGGCCCCGGCGACGCGGTGCGTGCGGGCGGTGCCGAGCACGGCGAACCTCGCGGCCACGAGCAGCAGCAGGGCGTCGCCGAGCGTGTAGGCGAGGGTCAGCGCGCCGCTCAGCGTGCTCACGCCGGCCACGAGGAGGTCGCTGACGAGGACGTGCCAGAGCACGACGCAGGCACCGGCCGCGACCGTGACCACGTCGAGCAGCAGGACCCCACGGTGGGCGGAAGGGCGGTTCGGGGTCGGGAACCGGAGCAGCGCGACGGCCACCGCCGGGTAGAACGCGACGAAGCCGATGTCGGCCACCGAGGGGAACGGCTGCGCCCCCTGTCCGGCCTCGAGCCACGCCGAGACCGCCTCCCCCCAGAGCCGGCAGGCGAAGGCGAGGGTCATCCACCCCCAGGGGCCGCGCCGCCCGTACGACGACTCGCGGCGCGTGGCCGACCGGGTGAGCGCGAGGCCGACGAGGCAGATCGCGACGTGGGCGACGTCGAGGACGGCGACGGCCGGCCGGCCGGGGACCAGGGCGTCGAGGAGCAGGGGCAGCGCGACGACGGCCAGCAGCAATGGCGTCCAGGCCGACACGGCGGGCACGGCGGGGAGCCGGCGCGGGCCCGCGGCCGGCATGACCGATCGCGCGGTGGCGGGGGGAGCCGCTGGCAGTGTCACCCCGCTGTCTTCGGTGCCGTGCCCGGACGTCTTCAGCGGGCGCGGGAGGCGCCGCCCGAGTGGCGGAACGCTCGCCTGCGGGTGGGGACGGTCTCGGTCGCGGGTGACGGCGGACCCAGCGGGTAGGCTGCCCGACGCCCGCCGTCCGACCGTCCGGGCGAGCCCAGGCGGGGGTGCGCCCGGGCCACCCGGCGCCCCGACTCGAGGACCCCATGATCGAGCTGTTCTTCTCGGTGTTGCTGTTCATCACCTTCCTGGTGATCGCGTGGTTCAGCGCCTACGTGGTCTACAACCTCTACCGAGGGCAGAGCTGAGCACCGAGGCCGGCCCGCCGCTCCACCCGGGCCTGGCCAGGGTCGCCTGGCTGCTGGGCACCTGGCGGGGCGAAGGGGTCGGTGGCTACCCGACGGTCGGCGACTTCCGCTACGGCCAGGAGATGTCGTTCTCCCACTCGGGCACGGACGTGATCGCTTACGCGTCGCGGACCTGGGGCCTGGACGGCGAGCGGGCGGGCCGCCCGATGGCAGCGGAGACCGGCTGGTGGCGTCCGCAGCCCGACGGCTCGATCGAGCTGCTACTCGCGCACCCGACGGGGATCCTCGAGCTGTACGTCGGCGAGGTGACCGGCGCCAAGATAGAACTGCGCACCGACGCGGTGGTGCGCAGCGGCTCCGCCAAGGAGGTCACGGCCGGCCACCGGCTCTACGGCCTGGTGGAGGGCTCGCTGATGTACGCGGTCGACCTCGCGGCGGTAGGCCAGCCCTTGCAGCCGCACCTGTCGGCCAGGCTGGAGCGCGCGGCGGGCTGAGCCACCGCCGTCGTTCCGGGAAACAGACAACCCCCGGGCGCTTCCTCGCCTCGCAGGTCGTTCGCCTGCGGAAGGGAGGGCCGGCTGGACAAGGGCCGGCGCCCGGGGGTGCGGTGTCTGCCGTGGTCTGCGCCGTACGCCGTACGAAGGCGAACCGGCGGACCGGGGTCCGTCGTACGGCTGCTAGCGAGCAGCCACCTCACGAGTCCAATGACTACACAAAGTCTGGACCACCTCCTCTCCCGTGTGCGGCAACGGTACGACGGGTGCAGGAGGGGCGCAATCGGATTTCGCTGACGGCGAGCAGGGCGGGGGCGCGCCGTCCCCCTCAGGGGAGGGTCAGCACGATGCCCGGGCGGACCATGTTCGGGTTGCCGCCCACGACCTGGCGGTTGGCCTCGTAGAGGACCTTCCAGCTGAGGCCGTGCTGGCGGGCGAGGCTGCCGAGCGTGTCGCCGGCCTTGATCGTGATGGTGGCCGCCGGCGCGGGGGCCGGGCTGGTGGTGGCCGGCGTCGTGGCGGGAGAGGCCGGTGCCGGCGCGAGGGCCTCGGCCGGTGCGGGCGTGGTCGCCGGCGGGGTCCCGGTCGTGACAATGCCGGCGCCGGGGTCGGCGGGCGGGGCGCCGTCGGCAGGCTGCGCGGGGTTGACCAGCGGTGCGAACGGGTCGCGGGGCTCGTGCCGGGCGGCGACCGGGGGCGCGACGGGCACGAGGGCCAGCGGCGAGACGGGGGCGGCGGGCGCCACGGGTGCCGGCACGGTCGCCTCGGCGGCGGTGCCGAGCACCTCGGTGACGGGCTGGCGCAGCAGGACGGCCGCGGTGACCAGCAGCATGAGCTCGACGGCGACGACGTCGGGGCGCGCGAGCAGTCGCGCCCGGTCGGACCAGATGCTCGGCGCGAGCAGGTCCTCCTGGGCGCGGGACTGACGGGCCTCGCCGGGCAGCGCGCCGGGCAGGGCCGGGGCGGGCATGGCCAGGGCGGGCATCGTCACGGCGGGACGCTCCTCTTCACGGCGGGGGACGTGGAGGACTTCGGTCGGAGGCTGCGGCTCCTTGAGCGGTTGCGGGCTGTGGGCCCCTGCGCCAGGTGGGCGGTCGTGCTCACGGCCGCGGTCCGAACGGTCACGTTGCGTCACGCTGGGCGTCAGCTCTCCGTGGCTCTCGACCGGAAGGACCGCGATGCTCCTCGCCGTCAACGTGATCGTCCGCGACGAGGCGGCACACCTGATCGCGTGCCTGGCGTCCGTGCGCGAGGTCGCGGACGAGGTCGTCGTGCCCGACACCGGCTCCCGGGACGGCAGCGTGGCCGTCGCTCGTGCGGCCGGCGCCACCGTGGTCGAGGGTCGGTGGGAGGACGACTTCGCGGCGGCGCGCAACGTCGCCCTCGAGGCGTCGAGCGC
>JALYNB010000287.1 GCA_030773395.1 Actinomycetota bacterium | reverse complement strand
GGCGCAGCTCGACGCCCGCACCCTTCGGGATGAGGTCGAGCGGCGCGAGGCACGGCTCGGCGAGGCCGAACGGCGGGTCGAGGCGCTCCTGGAGCGACTCGCGTCCAGGGAGCAGGAGCTCGACCAGCGGACGTCGGCCCTGGCCCGGCGGGGCGACGAGCTCGCCCGCGCCGAGGGCGCCCTCGTCCTCGAGCGCCGCGCTCTCCTCGAGCGGATCGCCGGGATGACGGCCGAGCAGGCGAAGGCCGAGTTGCTCGCCGGCGTCGAGCACCAGGCCCGGCGCGAGGGCGCCGTCCTCGCGCGGGTGATCGAGGAGGGGGCGCGAGCCGAGGGGGAGTCGCGTGCCCGCCACATCGTCAGTGACGCGCTCCAGCGGGTGGCGAGCGAGCAGACCAGCGAGTCAGTCGTCACGGTCGTCCATCTCCCCGGTGACGACATGAAGGGTCGACTCATCGGCCGCGAGGGGCGCAACATCCGCGCCTTCGAGGCCGTCACGGGCGTCAATCTGGTCATCGACGACACCCCGGAGGCCGTGGTCCTGTCGTGCTTCGACCCGCTCCGCCGGGAGGTCGCGCGGGTCACCCTCGAGCGGCTCATCCAGGACGGCCGAGTCCATCCTCACCGCATCGAGGAGACCCACGAGCGGGCCCGGCAGAGCGTCGACGAGCTCTGCCTCCGCGCCGCGCAGGACGCCCTGACCGAGGTCGGCATCACCGACCTGCACCCCGGCCTGCTGCCGCACCTCGGGCGGCTGCGCTTCCGCACCTCCTACGGCCAGAACGTGCTGCGTCACCTCGTCGAGAGCGCTCACATCGCGGGGCTGATGGCCGCGGAGATCGGGGTCGACGTCGCCACGGTGAAGCGCTCGGCGTTCCTCCACGACATCGGCAAGGCCCTCACCCACGAGGTCGAGGGGACGCACGCCGCGGTCGGCGCCGACCTGGCCCGACGCCACGGCGAGCACCCCGACGTCGTCCACGCCATCGAGGCGCACCACCACGAGGTGGAGCCGCGCACCGTCGAGGCCCTCCTTACCATCGCCGCGGACGCCGCGTCGGGGGGCCGGCCGGGGGCCCGCCGCGAGAGCCTGGAGTCCTACATCGCGCGGCTGCAGCGCATCGAGGAGCTCGCCGCCGCCAAGCCGGGCGTGGAGAAGGTGTACGCGATGCAGGCCGGGCGCGAGGTCCGGGTGATGGTGCAGCCGGACCGCGTCGACGACCTCGGTGCCCAGGTGCTGGCGCGCGAGCTGGCCAAGCAGATCGAGGACGAGCTGACCTACCCGGGCCAGATCCGCGTCACGGTCGTGCGGGAGAGCCGGGCCACCGAAGTCGCCCGCTGACGCGAGCCCGGGCCCGGTCTGGCGCCGCCCGTCGCCCCCGCCTGTCCCGCGGCCACCCGGTCGCCGGCGGCCCCCTCGTCCTGCTCCTGCCGCGGGTCAGCCGGCCGGCCGCTCCCCGGCGCCCGGGAGAGCCTCCGCTCGGTGAAGACCGCCAGCCGGCTCAGCGCGTAGTTGATCGCGATGAAGACCAGAGCGATGAGCAGGTAGGTCTGCAGCGGGTTGTTGAGGTTCTGGATCAGCACGCGCCCAGTGAGCAGCAGCTCCTCGTAGCTGATGATGAAGCCGAGCGACGTGTCCTTGACGATCACGACGATCTGGCTGATCAGGGCGGGGAGCATGACCCGGAAGGCCTGCGGCAGCAGCACGAGCCGGAGCGACTGGCCGCGGGTCAGCCCCAGCGAGTCGGCAGCCTCAGCCTGCCCGCGCGGCAGCGAGGCCAGCCCCGCCCTGATGATCTCCGCGATGATCACGGAGTTGTAGGCGGTCAGCCCGATCACGAGGAACGTGCGGGTCGACAGGTCCAGGCCCAGCTGCGGGAGCACGCGCGCCGCGAAGAAGATCGTAAGGACGACGGGGATGCCGCGCAGCAGTTCGACGAGGCCGACGACCGCCCAGCGGTACCAGGGCGCGGCCGTGAAGCGGGCGACGGCCAGCAGGGTGCCGAGGACGAGGGACGCGACCATGGCCAGCGCGGCGGCCGTGAGGGTCGCGCGCAGCCCCTTGCCGATCAGCGCCCACACGGGGACGAACACCTCGTCGCGCGGGTCGAACAGCGGCGACCACTTCTCCGCCTCGAACTGCCCCTGTGACTGCAGCCGCAGCCCGACCGCGACCACGAGGGCCAGCAGGAGGACCCCCGCGACCGCGCTCCCGACGAGGATCCGGCGGCGGGTCCGGGGGCCCGCGGCGTCGTACAGCACCGAGGAGCTCACCGGGCGATCGCCACCTTCCGCTCGAGGACGGCGAGCAGGGCGGCCACGCCCAGCGTGATGACCAGGTAGCCGGCGATCACCCCGAACAGCACCGGCGCGGCGGCGTACCCCTGACCGGACGTGAGGCGGGCCGCGACGGAGAACAGCTCGCCGCCGACGCCGAAGGCCCCGACGATGGCCGAGTTTTTGATCATAGCGATGATGACGCTGCCGAGCGGGGGGACGACGGTGCGCAGCGCCTGGGGCAGCACGACGTACCGCAGCGACTGGCCGAAGGCCAGGCCGATCGACCGGGCGGCTTCTGCCTGGCCGGCGGAGACGGAGTTGATCCCGCTGCGCACGGCCTCGCAGACGAAGGCCGAGGTGTAGAGGATCAGCCCGGCGACGCCGAACCAGAAGTACTCGCCGTTGATGCCGATCTCGGGGAAGCCGAACGCGCAGAAGAAGAGCACCACCGTCAGGGGACAGTTCCGGAACACGGTCACCCACGCGGTGCCCAGCCACCGCAGCGGCGGCACGGGGGAGACGCGGAAGCCCGCCATCAGCGTGCCGAGCAGCAGCGCGCCGGCGGCGGCGTACAGGTTGATCTCTGCGGTGCCGACCAGGCCGGACCAGAACAGGCCGAGGTTGTCGGTGATGGCGTCCACGTCAGGCGGCTCCTCGCGTCGTGGGGCTGGAGGCGCTCCGGGCCGGAGATCGGGGCCGGGGTGGGGGCGCCGGGCGGGCCCGACGCCCCCACCGGGAGGTCACCCGCAGGGGTCGAGCTCCGGCAGCTCGGGGGTCTCCTCCGCGACCTTGCCGGCCGTCGACTCCCAGGCCTCGGCGTAGCGGCCGTCCTCGGCGGCGGCCGTCAGCGTGGTGTTGATGAACTCGCAGAACTCGGTGTCACCGTTGGCGATGCCGATGCCGTAGGGCTCCTCGGTGAACGGCTCCCCGACGACCTTGAAGGCGCCGTCGCTCTGGTCGACGAGGCCGAGCAGGATGATGTTGTCGGTCGTGACCGCGTCGACCTGTCCGGTGCGCAGGGCGTCGGCGCACTTCGAGTAGACGTCGAACAGCGTGATCTGCCCCTCGTCGACGTACTCGCGGATCTTCTCGGCCGGAGTGCTCCCCTCCACGGAGCAGACCCGGGCACCGGCCGGTCGCAGCGTGTCGGGGCCGGTGATCTCCGTGTTGTCTGCTCGCACCATGAGGTCCTGGCCGGCCTGGTAGTAGGGGCCGGCGAAGTCGATGCGCTCCTTGCGGCGGTCATTGATCGTGTAGGTCGCCACGACCATGTCGACGCGGTCCTGCTCGAGGACCTCCTCGCGGATGGCGGACGGGGTCTGCGTCCACTCGATGGCGTCCTCGGAGAGGCCGAGCTCGCTCGCAATGATCTTCGCGATCTCGACGTCGAAGCCCTCCGGTTCGCCGCCGAGGCCCTGCAGGCCGAACAGCGGCTGGTCGAACTTCGTGCCGACCCGGATGCGCCCCGCCTCGCTGAGCTCGGCCATCGTGGTGCCGGGCGCGAAGCTCGCACTGGCCGCAGCCGCGGGCTCGCTGCCGCCCGGGGCGGCGGTGCTGCCCCCATCGTCGCCGCCACCGCAGGCCGCCACGCCCAGGGTGAGCAGCAGCGCTCCGCCGAGGCCGCTCAGAGTGCGCAGTCGCATGTCCGTGCCTTTCTCGTGGGTGTCGCGGCCCTGCGGGTGCGGGCCACGGGACTCCTCGCCCCTCGTGGGGGTCGTCTGGCTGGGCCGGTCAGTGGGTGAGGATCTTCGAGAGGAAGTCCTTCGCCCGCTCGCTGCGGGGCCGCGTGAAGAACTCCTCGGGAGTCGCCTCCTCCACGATCGCCCCGTCGGCCATGAACACGACGCGGTCGGCCGTGCGGCGGGCGAAGCCCATCTCGTGGGTGACGACGACCATCGTCATCCCGGACGCCGCCAGGCTCGTCATCACCGCGATGACCTCGTTGATCATCTCGGGGTCGAGCGCGGACGTGGGCTCGTCGAAGAGCATCACCTTCGGCTCCATCGCCAGCGACCGGGCGATGGCGACGCGCTGCTGCTGCCCGCCCGACAGCTGCGCCGGGTACTTGTCGGCCTGGTTGGCGACGCCCACGCGGTCGAGCAGCTCCCGGGCCCGGGCCTCCGCCTCGGCCTTGCTCTTGCCGCGGACCTTGACCGGGCCGAGCGTCACGTTCTCGAGCACGGTCTTGTGGGCGAACAGGTTGAACGACTGGAAGACCATCCCGACCTCGGATCGCAGGCGCGCCAGCTCCTTGCCCTCGGCGGGCAGCTCACGGCCGTCGATCGTGATCGAGCCGCTGTCGATGCCCTCCAGCCGGTTGATCGTGCGGCAGAGCGTCGACTTGCCCGACCCCGACGGCCCGATGACGACGACGACCTCGCCCGGGGCGATGTCGAGATCGATGTCACGCAGCACGTGGAGGCTGCCGAAGTGCTTGTTCACGCGCCGCAGGGACACCAGCGGGGGCGTGCCGTCCCGCGACGGCGCTGCGGGCTCCGGCATCGTCACGCGGCCTCTCCTCCTCGCCACCGCCGGGTCGCCGCGGCGGACCGCCAGGGCAGCGGGTGGCTGTCGCGGAGGCTAGCCCCGGGGCGCGGGACCGGGGTGTCGGCGCGACCCCGACACGCGATCGGGACCCACGTGTTACCGGCGCGACCCTGCGGGGCCGGCGCCGCTGCCGTCGGGACCGGGCACGTAGCCTGGGCGGTATGCAGTCCGCCGTCCCCGTCGCCCCTGCCGGCGCGGGCGAGGCCACCGAGGCCGCGCCCCGCTCGTACGAGGTGCGCACCTACGGGTGCCAGATGAACGTGCACGACTCGGAGCGGCTGGCGGGGCTGCTGGAGTCGGCAGGCTACGTCCGGGCGGAGGGCGGCACGACCCCCGACGTCGTCGTGTTCAACACCTGCGCAGTGCGCGAGAACGCGGACAACCGGCTCTACGGCAACCTCGGCCACCTGCGCCCCGTCAAGGCCGGCCACCCAGGCATGCAGATCGCGGTCGGGGGCTGCCTCGCGCAGAAGGACCGCTCCCGCATCACCGAGCGGGCGCCCTGGGTCGACGTCGTCTTCGGCACCCACAACCTGGGCGCGCTGCCCGCCCTGCTCGAGCGCGCCAGGGTGGAGTCCGAGTCGCAGGTCGAGCTGCTGGAGGCCCTCGAGGTCTTCCCGTCGACACTCCCGGCGCGGCGCGAGTCGACGTACGCGGCGTGGGTCTCGGTCAGCGTCGGCTGCGACAACACCTGCACCTTCTGCATCGTGCCGTCGCTGCGGGGGCGGGAGCGCGACCGCCGGCCCGGGGACGTGCTCGCCGAGGTCGAGGCACTCGCCGCGGCCGGCGTCCTCGAGGTGACGCTGCTCGGGCAGAACGTCAACTCCTACGGCCGCTCGTTCGGCGACCGCGCGGCGTTCGGCAAGCTCCTGCGCGAGGTCGGCCGGGTGGACGGCGTCGAGCGGGTGCGGTTCACGAGCCCCCACCCCCGCGACTTCACCGACGACGTGATCGCGGCGATGGCGGAGACCCCGACGGTCTGCCCCTCCCTGCACATGCCGCTGCAGTCCGGCTCGGACGACGTGCTGCGGCGGATGCGCCGCTCCTACCGCTCCGAGCGCTTCCTCGGCATCGTCGAGCGGGTGCGGGAGGCCATCCCGCACGCCGCGATCACGACCGACGTCATCGTCGGCTTCCCGGGCGAGACGGAGGCCGACTTCGTGGCCACCCTCGGCGTCGTCCGGCAGGCCCGCTTCGCCAGCGCCTTCACCTTCCAGTACAGCCCCCGTCCCGGCACCCCTGCTGCGGAGTACGGCGACCAGGTCCCGCCGGACGTCGTCTCCGAGCGGTACGCGCGGCTCGTGGCCCTGCAGGACGACATCGCCTGGGCCGAGAACCGCGCGCAGGTCGGCCGGGATGTCGAGCTGCTCGTCGCGACGGGGGAGGGCCGCAAGGACTCCGGGACGGGACGGATGAGCGGCCGGGCGCGGGACAACCGGCTCGTGCACTTCCGCGCGGAGGGCCCGGACGGCGCCATTCGCCCGGGAGAGGTGCGCCCCGGGGACGTCGTGACGACCTTCGTCACCTCGGCGGCGCCGCACCATCTCGTCGCCGACGGGCCGCTGCTGACCCACCGGCGCACGCGAGCGGGCGACGCCTGGGCCGCGTCGAGGGGCGGATCCGGCGCGACCGGCAGGGCGGTCGGGCTGGGCATGCCGACCGTCGGGATCCCCGCGCCGCTCCCGGCCGCACCGGTCTGCGGCTGAGCCGTCCCGGGGGTGAACCCGCGCAGCCCGGTCCGCTCAGGGCGGTGCGGGGGCGGACTTGAGCGGTACCTCGTTTCTCGGGCATGACGCCTGGCCTCGCAGGGCCCGAAGGCCACGGCCAGGGCGCGGTTGCCCAGGTCTGGACACCCGCGTCCTGCACGCGGAGCGCGAGCCGTCGCCGGGCGAGGTGACCCCTCGTGACCCGCGTCCCCGCGCCCTGTCGCTGCCTCGTGCCGACGTACCGTTCCCAGGGTGATCGCCGCCGTGGCCGTCTGTCCCTGCCCGCCACTGCTCGTCCCCCAGGTCGCCGCCGGCGCCGCCCCCGAGCTCCACGACCTGCGCGCCGCGTGCGACCGGGCGGTCGCGGCCGTCCTCGACAGCGGCCCCGACGTCGTCGTGCTGCTCGGCGGCGGCGACGAGACCGTGGCGGCCGGTCCCGGCGACTCGGGCTCGTTCTCCGGCCTCGGCGTCGACCTGACCGTGCCGCTCGGGCCGCGCCTGTGCGCTGGCCGGCCGCTCCTGCCCCTGTCGCTCACCGTGGGCGCCTGGCTGCTGGGGCGCAGCCGGTGGTCCGGCGACGTCCAGGGCCTGTCCGTCGCCGCGGACACGCCGTCCGCCGACTGCGCG
>JALYNB010000286.1 GCA_030773395.1 Actinomycetota bacterium | reverse complement strand
GCTCCCCGCGGTCGCGCCGGGGTCGTCCGCGCCCAACCGTCGGGCCAGCTCGGGCAGCACCCACCCCAGCGGCGCCTCGACCTTCACGGTGGCGTGCGCGTCGCCCCGGCTGGCGCCCTGGTTGACGAGGGCCACGGGGACGCCGAGCTTCGCCGCGCGCAGCACGAAGCGGTGGCCCGACATGACGGTCAACGAGGAGCCGAGTACGAGCAGCGTCCCGGCCCGCTCGACGAGGCAGTAGCACTCCGCGACCCGTCCCGGCGGCACGGTCTCGCCGAAGAACACGACGTCGGGCTTGAGCGTGCCGCCGCAGGTCGCGCAGTCGGCCGGCTGGAAGCGCTCGACGTCGGAGTCGGGCAGGTCGACGTCCCCGTCCGGGTTGACCTCGCGAACCGCCGCCTCGAAGTCGGGGTTCGCGGCGCGCAGGCGCTGGTCGAGCCGCTCGCGCGCACTGGTCTCCCCGCAGTCGAGGCAGACCACCCGGTCGAGGCTGCCGTGCAGCTCGATGACGTCGCGGGCGCCGCCGGCCTGGTGCAGGCCGTCGACGTTCTGCGTGACCACCCGCGACAGGAGGCCCCGCCGCTGCAGCGCGGCCACGGCACGGTGCCCGTCGTTGGGGGCCGCGCGGGCCACGTGCCGCCAGCCGACGTGGCTGCGCGCCCAGTAGCGGCGGCGGTCCCAGGCGCTGCGCGTGAACGCCTGATAGGTCATCGGTGTGTGCCGCTGCAGGGACCCGTTCGGTCCCCGGTAGTCTGGGATGCCCGACTCAGTGGAGAGGCCCGCACCGCTCAGGACGACGACGTCGCCGTCCGCGACCAGGTCCGCCAGGGCGTCGAGGCCGTCGGCATGCGTCACCCGGTCATGGTGACCGACCGCCTGCCCCTCGGCACGCCGGACGGTCGGCGTCAGGCGGGCTGGCAGTGGGGGCACCAGAACAGGTTGCGGGCGACCATCACGGCCGTCTGCACCGGCGTGCCGCAGACGCGGCACGGCAGGCCCGCCCGCCGGTAGACGTAGTGACTGTCCTCACGGGTGGGCCGGCCGCTGCGACGGGACCGGTGCTCCGGCCGGGTCGTGACGATGCGACCGGCGCGCACCCCCGCGCGCAGGAGCGTGACCAGGTCGAGCCAGAGGGCGTCCCAGGTCGCCCTCCCGACCTCGCGCCCCGGCCGGTACGGCGACAGCCCGGCCCGGTAGAGCGCCTCCGCCCGGTAGACGTTGCCCACGCCCGCGACCACAGACTGGTCCATGAGCAGCACGCCGACCCCTGTGCGGCTCCGCGAGATCCGCGCCCAGGCCTGCTCCGGGTCCGCGTCGCGCCGCAGCGGGTCAAGCCCGAGCCGGGCGAACAGGGCCTCCACCTGCGGGGGTGTGACGATCTCGCAGGCGGTGGGGCCGCGCAGGTCGGCGTAAGCGACGCCGCCCTCCAGTCGCAGCCGCAGCGCCCCCTTCGGGGGCGGGGCGGGCAGCGGGCCGGACGACCACTTGCCGTAGAGCCCGAGGTGGACGTGCAGCCAGAGGTCGGCCTCGAAGCCGTAGAGCAGGTGCTTGCCCCACGGGTCGAGCCGCTCGAGCGCGCGGCCGTCGAGCAGGGCCGCCCCGGCCTCGAAGCGGCCCTGGGGGCTGCTCGCCCGGACCCGCCGGCCCCGGAACAGGCGGGCGTGGTCGCGGGCGAGCCGGTGGATCGTGTGGCCTTCGGGCACGTCGGAGACGGTCTCCAGCGGGGTCGGGGCTGGGGGAGGGCTCAGGGCAGCGGAGGCAACTGCCCCGAGCGCTCGTACTCGGAGAGCATGCCGATCCGGCGGGCGTGCCGCTCGTCGCCGGAGAACGGCTCCGCGAGGAACGCGCGCACGAGACCGATCGCTGTCGGCACGTCGTGCATGCGCGCCCCGATCCCGACGACGTTGGCGTCGTTGTGCTGGCGGGCCAGGCGCGCGGTCTCCTCGCTCCAGGCGAGGGCGCAGCGGGCGCCGGTGACCTTGTTGGCCGCGATCGTCTCGCCGTTCCCGCTCCCGCCGATCACGACGGCGAGGCTGCCCGGCTCGGCCACGACGGCCTCCGCGGCGCGCAGGACGAACGGCGGGTAGTCGTCCTGCGCGTCGTACTCCGCGGGGCCGTGGTCGACGGGCTCGTGGCCTTCGGCGCGCAGCGCCTCGACGAGGGCGTTCTTGAGCTCGAAGCCGGCGTGGTCGCTGCCGAGGTGGACGCGCATGGGTCGATCCTCCCGCACCCGCGCCCGCACCCGCGCCCGGACCCGCTCAGTCGAAGACCGGACCCTGGTCGCGGGTGCGCTTGAGCTCGTAGAAGCCGGGGGTGCCCGCGACGAGCCGCACCCCGTCCCAGAGCTTGCCGGCGGCCTCGCCCTTGGGGGCCGGGGTCACGACCGGGCCGAAGAAGCTCACGCCCTCCACGCTGATCACGGGGGTGCCGACGTCCATGCCCACGCGGTCCATGCCGTCGTGGTGGCTGGCCTTGAGCGCCTCGTCGTACTCCGTCGACTCCATGGCGTCGGCGAGCTCCGCCGGCAGGCCGGCGTCGGCGAGCGCGCCCTCGACCATGGCCCGGTCGGGCTCCTGGCCACCGGGGTGGATCCGGGTGCCCATGGCCGTGTAGAGGCGCTCGAGGACCTTGTCGCCGTGGGCCTGTGCCGCGGCGATGCAGACCCGGACGGGGCCCCACGCCTTGCGCAGGAACTCGGTGTAGTTCTCCGACAGGTCACGGCCCTCGTTGAGCACCGCCAGGCTCATGACGTGGAAGCGGACGTCGACGTCGCGCACCTGCTCGACCTCGAGCATCCACCGGCTGGCCATCCAGGCCCAGGGGCAGACCGGGTCGAACCAGAAGTCGGCGACGGCGCGGGAGCCCGGCTCCTGCTCGGGGGCGTCGGTGGTGGCGGGGGCGGTGTCAGCGAAGGCCGTCATGCCGGCTCCCTGCCCCGCCCGGTGCCGGATGTCACCCGTGCCGCGGTCGCGGCCCTGTGCCGGAGGGCACATCCTGTCGCCGCCCTGTGCCGCAGGACACACCGGTCCCGGCCACGGTCGCCGAGTGTGTCTGCGCCGCGCCCGCGTCCTGTCAGCCCTCCGTGTCAGGATCGGCGGGCCCGGCTGCACCCCCGCCGGCGGCGAGCCCGACCCGAGGAGACACCCCGTGGCCGTCAACGACCTGACCCGCGACGAGGCCCGTGAGCGGGCCCGCCTGCTCGACGTCGCGTCGTACGACGTGGTGCTCGACCTCACCGACGGCGCGGGGAGCCCCGGCGAGGCCACCTTCAGGTCCGAGACGACGGTCCGCTTCAGCTGCGGCGAGCCCGGCGCGACGACTCACGTCGACATCACGGCGCCCCGCGTGCTCGAGGTGGTGCTGAACGGCGAGGCCGTCCCGGTGGAGCACGACGGCCACCGGCTGACGGTGCCGGGCCTGGCGGCCGAGAACGAGCTGCGCGTGGTCGCCGACTGCGCCTACATGCGCACCGGCGAGGGGCTGCACCGCTTCGTCGACCCGGTCGACTCGTCGGTCTACCTCTACACGCAGTTCGAGACGTTCGACGCGCACCGGATGTACGCCTGCTTCGACCAGCCCGACCTGAAGGCGGCGTTCCGCTTCACGGTCACGGCGCCCGCCGACTGGAAGGCCGTCTCGAACGCCCACGTCCAGGGCACCGACGGGGCCGCCGGCGGCGCGGTGACGACCCGGTTCGCCGAGACGGCGGTGATGAGCACGTACATCACCGCGCTGGTCGCCGGGCCCTACTCCGAGGTGCGCGACACGCACTCCTCCGGAGGCCTCGACCTCGACCTGGGCCTGTTCTGCCGCCGCTCCCTGGCGGAGCACCTCGACGCGGACGCGCTGTTCGAGGTCACCAAGCAGGGGTTCGACTTCTACCACCGCGTGTTCGAGGTCCCGTACCCGTTCGGCAAGTACGACCAGCTGTTCGTCCCCGAGTTCAACGCGGGCGCGATGGAGAACGCGGGCTGCGTGACCTACCTCGAGGACTACGTCTTCCGGTCGCGGGTCACCGACGCCTCCTACGAGCGCCGGGCGGAGACCGTGCTCCACGAGATGGCGCACATGTGGTTCGGCGACCTTGTGACCATGCGCTGGTGGGACGACCTCTGGCTCAACGAGTCGTTCGCGACGTTCATGAGCGTGCTGTGCCAGAGCGAGGCCACGCGCTGGCGCGAGGCGTGGACGACGTTCGCCAACGTCGAGAAGACCTGGGCGCTGCGCCAGGACCAGCTGTCCTCGACCCACCCCGTAGCCGCCGACATCCCCGACATCGAGGCCGTGAAGGTCAACTTCGACGGCATCACCTACGCCAAGGGCGCGAGCGTGCTCAAGCAGCTCGTGGCGTGGGTGGGGCGCGACGCGTTCTTCACCGGGCTGCGCCGCTACTTCGACCGGCACGCCTTCGGCAACACCGAGCTGCGCGATCTGCTCACCGTGCTGGAGGACGCCTCGGGCCGCGAGCTCGGCTCGTGGACCAAGGAGTGGCTGCAGACCGCCGGCGTCAACACGCTGCGGCCGGAGCTCGAGGTCGACGGCGACGGCGTCCTCACCTCCGTCGCCGTGCTGCAGACCGCCACGCACGACCATCCCACGCTGCGCCGCCACCGGGTGGCGATCGGCTGCTACGACTGGGAGGGCGACACGCTCGTCCGCACGCGCCGGGAGGAGATCGACGTCGAGGGGCCGCGCAGCGAGGTGCCGTCCCTCGTCGGCCAGCGGCGTCCGGCGCTCCTGCTGGTCAACGACGACGACCTCACGTTCGCCAAGCTGCGGCTCGACGACGTCTCGCTCGCCACCCTGACCGAGTCCATCGGGTCGCTCGCCGAGTCGCTGCCCCGAGCGCTGTGCTGGGCCGCCGCGTGGGACATGACGCGCGACGGCGAGATGTCGACGGGCGACTACCTGCGGCTCGTCCTCGGCGGCGTCGGGGCGGAGGGCGACATCGGCGGCGTCCAGGCGCTGCTGCGCCAGGTCGTCCTGGCGGTCCGGCTGTACGGCGACCCGGCCGCACGCGCCGAACGCCTCGCGACGATCGCGTCGGCGACGCTCGACGCTGCCCGCTCCGCGCAGCCGGGCAGCGACCACCAGCTGGCCTGGGTGCGGGCCCTGGCCGGCGTGGCCCCCCAGCCCGAGCACGTGCAGTTCCTCGCGGGGCTCCTCTCCGGCGAGGAGGTGCTGCCCGGTCTCGCGGTCGACTCCGACCTGCGCTGGGTGCTGCTCACCCGCCTCGTGGCGACCGGGGCCGCGGGTGAGGCCGAGATCGACGCGGAGCTGGAGCGCGACCCGACGGCCGCCGGCGAGCGGCACGCCGCCGCGGCCCGGGCGGCCCGGCCGACCGCGGAGGCCAAAGCGATGGCCTGGCGGCTGGCGACGCAGGACTCCGGCGTCGCGAACGCCGTGCAGGCCGCGGTGATCGGCGGCTTCATGCAGCCCGACCAGCTCCACCTGCTCGAGCCCTACGCCCACGAGTACTTCGCGGTCGTCGAGGACGTCTGGGCGAGCCGGACGAGCGAGATGGCGCAGCAGGTCGCGGTCGGCCTCTACCCGTCGCTCCTGGCGACCAGGGAGACGCTCGCCGCCACGGACACCTGGCTGGCGAGGACGACCGCCCCCAGTGCGCTGCAGCGCCTCGTGCGCGAGGGCCGGGACGGGGTGGTGCGGGCGCTCGCCGCCCAGGAGCGGGACGCCGGGAGCGGCGCGAGCCGCTGACGGTCGCCAGGGGGACCGAGACGCGCGGAGGGCCGACCC
>JALYNB010000285.1 GCA_030773395.1 Actinomycetota bacterium | reverse complement strand
CGGCGAGGGCGCGGAGCCGCTCCTCCGCCTCCTCCCGCAGCGCGTCGGGCCCGCCCGGCACCTGGTCGATCGGCAGGTCCGCTCCGCGCACGTCTGTCTCCACGCTCCCTGTTTACCGGCCGGCACCGACAGCAGCGCGGCCGGACGCCGACCTGTGGACAGCCGGCAGGATGGCCGCGTGATCGCGGACCTGCGGGTGTGCTTCCTGGGCGACTCCTTCGTAGCCGGCGTCGGCGACCCGGAGCACCTCGGCTGGGTGGGCCGCGTGGCCGCGCGCACGAACCGGGGCGGGCAGCCCCTCACCGCCTACGGCCTGGGCGTGCGGCGCGAGACCAGCCGCGACGTGCTCGGGCGCTGGCGACGCGAGTGCGCGCCGCGGCTCCCGGCCGGGAGTGCTTGCGGTGTCGTCGTGTCCTTCGGGGTCAACGACACGACGCACGAGGGCGGCGCGGTGAGGGTGCCGCCACCTCAGTCGGCGGCACACCTGGCCAGGCTGCTCGAGGGCGTGGCGACCGCCGGCTGGCGCGTCCTCGTGGTCGGCCCGCCGCCCGTCCGAGACCGGCAGCAGGCCGAGCGGATCCTCGCCCTGGACGCGGTGTTCGGCACGGTCTGCGCGGACGCGGACGTGGCGTACGTCAGCGTGGTCGAGGCCCTCCTCGACAGCCGAGTGTGGATGCACGAGGTCGCCGGGGGTGACGGCGCCCACCCGGGAGCTGCCGGCTACCAGGAGCTCGCCGACCTCGTGTGGCCGGCCTGGCAGGCATGGCTCCCCGGCCTGGCCCCCAGTGGTGCGTGAGGGTCGGAGCGCTACGGCAGGGCCTGGTCGAGGAGACGTGCGAGGACGACTACTCCGGCGTCGGCGTAGCCGAGCTGCTCGTAGAACGGCGCCAGAGCAGTGTTGTCGGCTCTGACCATCAGCTGGATCTTCGGCACGCCGCAGGCGGAGACCCACTCCTCACACGCCCGGACCATGCGTCGTCCCAGGCCCTGCCGCTGCACCTCAGGCGCGACCGCCAGGTAGTAGACCCAGCCACGGTGCCCGTCGTGCCCGACCATCGCGGTCGCCAGCAGCGCTGCCTGCTCGACGGCCCCGAGCACACTGGACGAGCTCCCTGCGAGGGCACGTCGCAGGTCCGCGTCCGGGTCGTTCCAGGGACGGGTGAGCCTGGTCCGCTGCCAGAGGGCCACCGCGTCGCCGTACAGGTGCTCGGGCAGCGTTCGGATCTCCATCAGGTCGAAGGTAGTCCTGACGGCGGGTACGCGGCGGCGACGGGTCGCTGTGACAACGGCAGGACGGCGCGGCAGAGTGGTCCCGTGAGCGAGCCGACCGCAGCGACCCCGACCGTCGACGGTGGTGCCGAGGGGGAGGCCGGGCCCCGCCGCTCCCTCCTCGTCTGGGACGCCCCGAACATGGACATGGCGCTGACGAGCATCCTCGGCCGGCAGCCCCAGGGGCAGGAGCGGCCGCGGTTCGACGCCGTGGGGCGGTGGCTCGTCGGCCTCGCCGACACCGACGGCAGCGAGCCGGAGGCGTGCGTCTTCGCGAACGTGCCCGAGGGCGGCGCCGGCCGGATGGCGGGCTGGGTGAAGACGCTCCGCTCGTTCGGCTACGCCGTCTTCGTCAAGCCCAAGCGCGCCGACAGCGACGTCGACAGCGACATGCTCGACCACATCGAGACGCGCGCGACCGGCGCCGGGCTCGCCCGTCTGGTCATCGCTTCCGGTGACGGGCGCGCGTTCCGCGAGCCGCTCGAGGAGCTGGCCCGCGAGGGCGTCGACGTCACGGTGCTGGCCTTCGCCGAGGAGGCGACGTACGCGCTGACGAGCCCGTCGCTGCGGTTCCAAGACCTCGAAGACGTCCCGGACGCGTTCCTCACCACCCTGCCGAGGACGCGCCTCGACGCCCTGCCGGCCGAGGGCCGCTGGCTGCCGCCACTGACCTCGCTGCGCCGCCTGGCCGCCTCCGGCTCCTGACCTCCGCCAGGGTGTCCCCGGGGTGAGGTCTTGCTCCCGGGGTAGTCCTCTGGGCGTGACGGCGACAGGCGGGGCCACGCGGCAGGCAGGGCAGGCGGGCCGGTCGCAGACCGCCCGGAGGCTGGTGCTCGTCGGCTGGGCGGCCAAGGGCGTCGTCTACCTGACGCTGGCCTGGCTCGTGCTCCAGCTGGCGTTCGGTCGTCCGCCCGCGGAGGCCTCCTCGCAGGGCGCGCTCGCGTGGATCGCGACCACGGGGCCCGGGGCCGCGGCGCTCGTCCTGCTGGGCCTCGGGCTGCTCGCCTTCGCCCTCGGCCGGGTGCTCGAGGTGACGGTGCTGGCGACTCCCGAGGTCGACACGAAGGACAAGGTGCAGGCCGCGGTCCTCACGGTCCTCTACACCGTGCTGGCGCTGACCGCGTTCGGCCTCGTCGGCCTCACCGGCGGCGGCTCGGCCGGCTCGGGGGGCGGCCAGGCCGAGCAGCGGGGCACCGCGGTCGTGCTGGGCTGGCCCGGGGGCCGGTTCCTCGTCGGCGCGGTCGGGCTCGCGGTGCTGGGTTTCGCGGCCTACTCGGTGTATGAGGGGGTCAAGGAGAAGTTCCTCGGCACGCTGCGCACCGCCGAGATGTCGCCCGGCCTGCGTCGGGCCACCCGCCGGATCGGCACCGCCGCCTACGTGACCCGCGGGGCCGTCTTCGGCCTCGTGGGGTGGTTCCTCCTGCAGGCCGCGATCACCTTCGACCCGGCACAGGCCAAGGGCCTCGACGGGGCGCTGCGCGAGGTGGCCGACGCCCCCTGGGGCCCCGTCCTGCTCGTGGCGGTCGCGCTCGGCCTGCTCTGCTACGGCGGCTTCTGCCTGCTCGAGTCCCGCTACCGGCGGATCGGGTCGAGCGCCACCGGTACGACGTGACGCGGCTCGGCGAGCGGGTCCTGCTCCTCGGCGGACGCAGCGAGATCGGTCTCGCACTCGCGCGCCGCCTGGTCGAATCGGGCGCCCGCACGGTGGTGCTCGCGGCTCGCCGCAGCGCCGACCTCGACGCGGAGGAGGCCGTCCTGCGGGCGGCGGGTGCGGAGACGGTCGACCGGGTGGAGTTCGACGCCGACGACCTCAGCGCCCACGCACCGCTGCTCGCCGACGTCGCCCGGCGGCACGGGGGCCTCGACGTCGTCGTGGTCGGGTTCGGGGTGCTCGGCGACCAGGCGCGCGCGGAGACCGACGCGGGGCACGCCGTCGCCGTCGTGCACACCGACTACGTGGCCCATGTCAGCGTGCTCACCCACGTCGCACGCCTGCTCCGGGCGCAGGGCCACGGCCGGATCGTGGTCTTCTCCTCGGTCGCGGGGGTGCGCGTGCGGCGCGCCAACTACGTGTACGGGTCGGCGAAGGCGGGTCTCGACGGCTTCGCGAGCGGCCTGGGCTACGCGCTGGCGGGCAGCGGCGTCACCCTGCTGCTCGTCCGCCCGGGCTTCGTGGTCGGCCGCATGACGCGGGGCATGTCCCCGGCCCCGTTCTCCAGCACTCCGGAGCAGGTGGCGGAGGCGACGCTGGCCGGACTCGTCGCCGGCCGCGACGTCGTCTGGGTGCCGCCGGTGCTCCGCGTCGTCATGGGGGGGATGCGCCTCCTGCCCGCGCCGCTGTGGCGGCGCCTGCCCCGGTGACTACACCGCCAGCGCGAGCCACACCGGCAGCGTGACCAGCGCCGCCGCGGTGGTGAGCGACGTCTGGGCCGCGACCAAGGCCCCGTCCCCGCCCATCCGCGCGGTGAGGACGTAGGCGGACGTGGCCGACGGCAGCGCCGCGAAGGCCAGCACCACCGCGCGCTGGTCGCCGGCGAGTCCGGCGGCGGCGGCGAGCCCGAGGCCGACCGCGGGCACGGCGAGCAGTTTGACCGCGGCCAGGTGCGCGG